>NZ_RXIU01000112.1 GCF_004217665.1 Candidatus Magnetaquicoccus inordinatus
GACCGTACTTATTTATCGGATCTTCTTGTTTCGCCGTTAATTTCTAACTTTCTATAAAAAACCTACACCTGTAAGGGGTGCCCATGGGCCAGGAGGGGAGATCACGCATATCCAGATAGAGGGGAACCGGCCATTTTGCCGCCTCCGGATTGCCCTTTTCCCGCTCTTGTTGCACCTCCCGAACAAACATCCGACAGAGAAAGGTTTTGCCCATGCCTGAGTCGCCCAACAGTGCGCAAAAGGGACGGTCGCTCTCCTGCAACCATTGCACTAAAAATTGTCGGGCATCGGTGATGCTGCCTGCCTGCTCTTGTTCGCTCTCCTTGAGTGCGGAGGTAACATAATCGATAGGCAGATAGAGATGTTGCCGATCGCTGTTGTTCAGAGCATGTTGGAGCAGCTTGTCACGGTTTAGCCAAGTCTCCAGAAGGTGGGGAAAATCTTGCACCGTGCGTTGCTGGCTTTGCCGTCTCTCCCAGCGTGGGGCCTGTTCGACAATCAACAGATCATTGGACCGTGGCGCAGGCAAAATTTCTTCCGGTTTACTCCTCTCTTCCAGAGGAATATGCAGGCGCAAAGGATGTTCATGGCTTTCCGTTGGATGGGTTACAATAACGGTCGCCCAGTCGGTTTGAAAATATGCCTGGATATGGGTTTTGCTCTCTTCCAGGGTAAAACGGTTGTAGAGGCTTTGCATGACTCCGGCATAGAGTCGGTTGGCGGTGAGCAGATAACCACCACCCTGTTTGAGCGTGGGAAAATCTTTGAGCGGCAGCAACCATTTGCGCCAGGGATCTCCGGCCAGAACCGCATGCCCCTGGCCATAGAGATGTTCGTGGGCTGGCCAATGGTGGCTTAAATAGTCAAAGTGAACACTCTGCTCTACCCCCTCCACGACCATCGGTTTTCCAGATATTTGATATTTAGATAATAATTCAAGAATCTTTTCACCTTCATCTGCTGCGCGTTTTTGTAGATCTTGAAATCTGTGATGAGAAATTTTTGTCCAGAGCGCCAAGGGTTTGAAATCATCACTGACTTGGTTGACCCAATCGTTCAGATCATCCAGGATGATTTTGCATCGGTTGGCATGCAGCTTGGTTTTGATCAATGAGGCATCATTCGCCTTAATATCTTCGTTGACCTCGACATAGACCGATGGGGAGCGCAACAGATCGCCATAGCGCTGCATCAGCTTGTCCAACAGTGGAGAAAGCAGCATCGCCTGGTTAAAATTGAGTGTAAAAATTGTATGCTCAAAGTTTCTTATGTTTTGATACCGCGCAAGATCCTGCAAATAGCGCAGGCTTTCCAACTGCACCACAGCAAACAAAAATTCGCATAACAGAGCAGCGGAGGGTGCAGAGGTTTGTTCCTCCGCCGCTGTTTTTGGTAATTGTTCAATAATCTTTGGAAATGATTCCCCGTAGGGGCCTATGCCCAACAATTCAAAACCAACCAGTGCTGGTTCACCAGGGTGTACCGGCAGCAACGCGACAATCGGATCCAGTTTGCAGCCCAGATTGCATAATAGCGGCTGCAAATGTTGCAGACTCTTCCACAACTCCGGGGCGCTCCATTCGGCAAAGGAGTGAATGGCCTCGGCAAAACGGACATGGGGTAAAGTGGTGCTGAAGGCTGCTTGGGCAATATACTCTTCCGGGCGCGTGTCGGGAAAGCTTCTGCGGGCTTTTGCTGCCACCTGGGCGACGATCTCAGGATCGACAGGCAGAGAGTGTCCGGGGGTGGAAGGTTTCTTTTCTGCTGCCATCGCGAGTACTCCTGAAGATTGGGTAGTACAATGAGGTTGGGATAGAGCGCTTGCCTGGTTAACCTTGAGGTGGTTGGTGGCTTTTCAGGCAGTTGGAATGATGCAAAAAAGCAACTATGGTGTTTTTGGAGGGGTGTTTCGCTCCAAATCTGCAAAATTGCTGATTCGTACCGTTCCATTAGGAAAGTGGGCAATGATCTCCAGTTCGCCACCCATCGCCGCAATATGGTTGCGCAAGGTGGATAAATACATGTCTGTGCGTCTCTCCAGTTTGGCTATCGAAGGTTGTTGGACCTGCAGCTTCTCCGCCAGCTCTCTTTGTGAAAGCCCACGTGCCTGTCGCAACTCATGCAAGGGCATCTCTGCCAATAACTCCTGTGCCAAACGTTCCGCCTGTTCTTGTGCTGCAGCCGACATGCCCGAGCGCAGTTCAGAATATCTTTTGGCCATCTGTTTTTCTCTTATGCCATGGGAGTGTTGTCTGTAGAGCTGCCTGTCATGATAACTGAGCAGGAAATATTCCGTCAATGGAATAAACTGTGTGGGGCGGGGCAAGCGCATTGGCATCTTTCCGCACTGTTGCCACTACCTGAAAAGGTGCAGGTCGGGCCTCCGCCCTCCCAAAGAGTGCCCCTGCGGGGCACAGATTGTCGCGGCGTGCGCGAATGCTTCGCATTCGCTTTTGTGAAACGCCGCTGCATGCAGGACTCCGTCCTGCACCTGCCAGGAGGGGATAATCCCCTCCTGGACCTCCATAATAATTTTTGTTCTTATGTGCTTGCCGTCCTTGCGCAGTGGGCAGCTTGTTGGATGGGGTTGTTTTTTTGGGGGCAAACCACCAGAAGGGCAGATTACCCTCCTGGTGGTTGGTGCGCGATATTGTTTAGGGGTTATTTATTGACATTGACCACCACTCGGCCGCGCACGCTTCCTTCCAGCAGTGCTTTGGCGACTGGGATGGCTTCGCTGAGGCTGATTTCTCGGCTCATCCCTTGCAATCTTTCGACATCCAGGTCGCGTGCCAAGCGGCGCCAGGCCTCTTCGCGGAGTTGGGTAGGGGCTTGCACGCTATCAATCCCTGCCAGTGTGACTCCGCGCAGGATAAAGGGGGCGACTGTTGCTGGCCAATTCATGCCGCCTGCCAAGCCACAGGCGGTTACCACTCCTGCATAGCGGGTGGTGGCGCAGACATTTGCCAATACCGGGCCGCCTACCACATCCACTGCCCCTGCCCAGCGCTCTTTGCCTAATGGTTTGCCGGGTGCTGCCAGCAGGGCGCGATCCATGATCTCTACTGCTCCCAGTTCCAGCAGATAGTCACGCAAGGCCGGGCGACCGCTGGCTGCTACCACGCGATAGCCTAAATGGGCCAGGATCATCACCGCGATTCCGCCCACTCCGCCACCTGCACCTGTGACTATTATCTCGCCTTGTTCTGGGGTGACTCCAAACTTTTCCAGGGCCAAAATTGACAGCATTGCTGTATAGCCTGCTGTGCCGATGGCCATTGCCTGCCAGGGGCTAAACTCTTTTGGCAGCGGCAACAGCCAATCGGCTTGCACTTGGGCGCGTTGGGCCAGACCTCCCCAATGGTGTTCGCCGACTCCAAAGCCGTTGAGTAAGACCTGATCCCCCTCTTGGTAGCGTGGGTCTTTGCTGGCGAGCACGGTGCCGGAAAAATCGATACCGGGAACCAGTGGAAAGCGGCGGACTACGGGACCAAAGCCGGTAATGGCCAAGGCATCCTTATAATTGATCGTTGAATAGGCTATTTCGAGCAATACTTCCCCTTCGGGCAGATTTTCTTCTTCCATCTCCTGGAGTTGTGCTCGGTAGCCTTGTGCATCCTTTTGAATCAGTATGCCTTTGAACATGTGGATTTTTTCTCCAATATCCTTACGGGGGAGGTGATTTTTTTTCTTGTTACTATTACGGAGGTCCAGGAGGGGATTATCCCCTCCTGGCAGGTGCAGGACGGAGTCCTGCATGCAGCGGCGTTTCACCAGAAGCGAATGCGTAGCATTCGCGCACGCCGCGACAATCTGTGCCCCGAAGGGGCACTCTTTGGGAGGGCGGAGCCCGACTTGCACATTGCCATTTCGAGCCACGTTGCGAGAGGTTCGCAGATGTGGGTGGAAAGAGCGTCAGGTATTTCAGTTTTTCTGAAGCTTTATGGAGCCTCCCGCAGAAGAGCTTGGAGGCTCCCGCCTCCAATCCTCCGGTATAAAGAGCGTCAGGTATTTCAGTTTTTCTGAAGCTTTATGGTGCCTCCCGCAGAAGACCTTGGAGGCTCCCGCCTCCAATCCTCCGGTTTAGAGCGGCGCTGCGCCAAGGCAAAAAGCGCCTTGGCTTGTTGTAAAAGCGCCGCAAAAGCAAAAGCAAAAAATAAAAGCAAAAGCAAAAAATAAAAGCAAAAAGCCTAAAACCTTGGAGACTTCGTCTCCAAACCTCTACCAGGAGGAGATAATCTCCTCCTGGACCTCCATAAAACTGATCTCAGCACTCAACGTCCCGTGCCATCCGTATCCTCTTTCATCGCCGAAGCCAAACCAATCAACGTGCGATAATCCTCGCGAAAACTCTCCCGATCGATCGGATGAGCATATTGACAAGAAAATTGCCGACAATACCCCTGATCCGTAACAAAATCGAGTATCAAACGATACAGATTAAAATGGGTAAACCGCTCATAACGCTCCGCTTTACCCTCACGAATCACCAAAAGACGATTCAACATTAAATGCTCAGGATCATTCGGAAAATATCCCAAACGCCCATAATCCCCTTTCCCCCCAGGCAACGGCGGTAAATGGTCACTCACCACAACGATCAACGCGCTGGGATCCAACTCCATCAAACGCCGTAAATAGTGCGCCAAAGCCTTGGTACGGTAATAATGCTGGTTCAGTATCTTTTCCACCGCCTCCGGTACCTCCGGTACCCGAAACATCGCCGGTCCAGCCCGTGAACCCAACTCAAAGGTAAAATGACCATAGACAGTAAGCAAATAATTGAAAAATGGTTTTTTTTCCTGCAATCTTTTCTCTACATAAGCCAGATTTTGCTCCATCAAATCGCCGTCAAAGAAAAATTCATCTCCATCAGCCTTCTCCTCCCCACGCACCAAATAGGTCTCCGCCTCTGGAGTGTACTCTTTCGCAAAATAGATGGCATCAAAATCCAAACCACGATAAGCAGCAGGTGTATTAAAAAATTCTGGTTTGTAAGCGTTGGAAGCACTGCTGCTGTAGCCAAATTGCCGCAAAATCGAAGGCAAACAATAGGTTTTTGCCCCGGTGAACAGGTTGAACTCAATAGAGTCAAACTCCTGAAATGCCGGTACACCACACAATACCTCAAATTCCGGCTGCGCCGTATAACCACCAAAAATCGGCGAAAGTGAAAATCCCATATAAGGCGCAAATTGACTCTGAAAATCAGGATGCGCCGGTGTCAAACGCAACTCCTTGCTCACCCGCGTAAACAACGCCGGATCCAAAAAACTCTCCATGATAATCAAATGCACATTCTTGCCATTGCCCTGCAACGCATGCTGCGGAGTCAAGCGCATGGAAAGCTTTTCCACATTGCGATAACTACCCAACTGTTGCAACGTCTCCAAACGTTTGGCCTCATGATACAAAGAGGTGATCAAACGACCATTCAGGCTGACATGCACCTGGGCCGAATAGTAGATCATCTGCTTGGATTGTTTAATGAAGGCTTCGATAAAGGCATGCGGGGCAGTGAAAGGGGCAATAAAAACTGGCAAAAGCGGCAACAACCAAAACAGTCTGGGCAACGAAAGCTGCAAATGCAACAACAGCAAGAAAACAGGCAACAACAACAAAAACCCCAGTAACAGCGCAAACGGTGCATCGATCACCGCCAGCAATTCAGGTACTTGATTGAAATCCCACCACTTGGGAATGCGCGAAAAACGCAATAAATAAAAGTCGTGTACCATATAAAGCATCGCCAGCGGCAAGGCTGTAACCAGCGGCTGCCAGAAGCTGGGACGAGTCAGACGATTCAAACAAAAATAGAGATACAGCAACAAAGGCAGCTCCATGCGAAAAATGCCTGTATTGCCTTCGATCACCGGAGAGGCCACAATATAAAGCAGCGTGGCGGCCACAAAGAGCGTATAACGGTTAAAAAATAAAAGAGAAAGAAGTGCGCTCATTATAAGTCCGTTTCATCCACAGGCTGAAGGTGGCAACAATCATTGAGTATGACGGCTAATCGCTTGCCGAATGGCCTCGATGGGCACTCCCTTGCGCAAAGTGGCTCTACCAATATCCTGCACAACCACAAAACGCAAACTGCCATCCTGGACCTTTTTATCCCGCGCCATCGCTTCCAGATAGGCTTCGACCGGAAAGGCCGGTGCCTGAATGGGCAGACCATAGCTTTGCAAAAGTGCACAAGTGCGTTGCAAGCTCTCAGCAGGAGCAAGCTCCAGCAACACCGACAGTTCGGCAGCCATCACCATCCCGATAGCAACCGCTTCACCGTGCAACAGTTGGGTATAGCCGGTCAAGGTCTCAATGGCATGGCCAAAAGTATGGCCCAAATTGAGCAAAGCACGCTGCCCCTGTTCCCCTTCCCGCTCATCCTGGCCAACAATCGCTGCCTTGATGGCACAACTGCGCTGGATGATCAAACGAATCGCCGCTGGTTGCAACCGGAGAATCTCCCGCTGCCGCCCCTCCAGCTCCGCAAAAAAAGAAGCATCCCAAAGCAGCCCATATTTGATCACCTCGGCTAGTCCGGCACGCAGTTGACGCTCCGGCAGTGTGGCCAGAGTATCACTGTCAATCAGTACCGTTTTCGGCTGATAAAAGGCACCTATCAGATTTTTACCCAACGCATGATTGATGCCGGTTTTGCCACCCACCGAAGAGTCTACCTGTGCCAGCAGCGTGGTGGGCAGTTGTACATAAGACACCCCACGTAAAAAACTGGCCGCTGCATAGCCAGTCATATCGCCAACCACTCCCCCACCCAGCGCCAATAAAGCCGAAGAACGCTCATAACGGTGGGTAATCAGGGCATCAAAAATGGTCTGCAAATGCTGCCAATCCTTGTACATCTCTCCGTCCGGCAGAATGATCGGCAAACTTTGGAAACCAGCCTCTTGCAGAGAGTTTTGTACACTTTGCAGATAAAGTGGCGCTACCGTGCTGTTGCTGACAATGGCTATTTGGCCTCCTGGCAACAGCCTGCGTAAGCGCTCACCAGTCTCTGCCAACAGCCCAGAGCCGATAACTATATCATAGGAACGACTGCCCAATGCGACGGTCAATAGATCTTCGGGCTCCTTCATGGGAGATTTCCTGTGGCCATGTCTGATTCGTCCTGTTGGTTGCAAGGGATCGTTGGGTGCATTCCAATGCCGTTGGAGTGTTCGAGAGTTGAGCAGATTGTAGCGTTGCACAAGAGGAGTTCAAGTGTTCTTTGCGCAGAGAGGGTGATTTTTTCTGCAACTATTCAGGCTTAGACGAGAAAACAGTTTTGCGGAGGTTCGGGAGAGAATCATCCCCTCCTGAACCTCCTGCATACTGATAAATAGTACTACTCCTTTTTCTGTACCTGCGTCGTCCGTAAATACAACTCCCGCAACTGCAACGCATCCACATACGAAGGAGCCTGAGTCAACAAACATCCCGCCTTCTGCGTCTTCGGAAAGGCAATCACATCCCGTATCGACTCTACCCCTAACAAAATCGCTACCAAACGATCCAACCCAAATGCCAAACCTCCATGCGGCGGCGCCCCATAATCCAAAGCACGCAACAAAAAGCCAAACTTCTCCTCCGCCTCCTCCGCCGCAATGCCTAACAACCCCAACATCCTCGCCTGCAACTGCGGATCATGAATACGAATCGATCCCCCACCAATCTCCGTACCATTCAATACCAAATCATAGGCCTGCGAACGTACCTCATCGAGAAAACGCTCCTCCATCCCAGGCCGCTCCAACTCACCACGATCCTCAACCATCGGCGCCGTAAAAGGATGGTGAACCGCAACATGCCGCCGCGACTCATTATCCCAATCCAATAACGGAAACTCCGTCACCCAAACAAATGAAAAGGGATTGCCCTGCAACAATTGCAAATCCTTGCCCAACTTTACCCGCAACCGCCCCAACGATTCGTTGACTATCGAAGCCCGGTCCGCACCAAAAAAGAGTATATCACCCACCTCCGCCGCCGTGGCTGAACGAATCGCCTCCTTCTCCGCATCCGTGAAAAATTTGACTATCGGCGATTGCCAGCCATCCTCCTGCCACGGCCCATTCAACTTGATCCAGGCCAAACCCTTGGCCCCATAGATCTTCACAAACTCCGTATACTCATCAATCTGTTTGCGGGTGAGCTGCGCCCCTCCAGGCAGACGCAAAGCCTTGACCATGCCACGCTCACCACGACTCCCCTCCTGCTTGACCGCCTGCGCAAATACCGAAAAGGCAGTGTGCCGCATCGCCTCAGTCAAATCTACCAACTGCAACGGATTACGCAAATCAGGCGCATCCAAACCATAACGAGCCATCGCCTCTTTATAGGTCAAACGCGGAATCGGTAACGGCAAAGCACTGCCTACCGCCTCCTGGAAAATGGCCGCCATCACCGACTCGGCCAACGCCATCACATCCTCCGCCTCCACAAACGACATCTCTAAATCAATCTGCGTAAACTCCGGCTGCCGATCCGCACGCAAATCCTCATCGCGAAAACAACGGGCAATCTGAAAATAACGGTCATACCCGGCAATCATCAACAACTGCTTGAACAACTGCGGCGATTGCGGCAAGGCATAAAATTGCCCCGGATTGACCCGCGACGGCACCAAATAATCCCGTGCCCCCTCCGGGGTCGAACGGGTCAACATCGGCGTCTCAATCTCCAAAAAACCAGCCTCATCCAAGGTGCGCCGTGTGGTCTGCATCACCCGATGGCGAAATTGCAGATTGCGCTGCATCTCCAAACGACGCAAATCCAAAAAGCGATATTGCAAACGGGTTGCCTCACCTACCCCCTCCTCGTCCAGTTGAAACGGCAACTGCTGCGCCGTGTTCAACAACTGCAAATGGTCCACCAATATCTCAATTTTTCCGGTGGCCAGCTTGGGATTTTCGGTTTCGGCAGGACGCAATACCACCTCACCACGCACCAGCAACACATATTCATTGCGCAAGCCATGAGCTTGCCGATGCACCTCTGGTTGCCGTTCGGGATTAAACACCACCTGCACCAAACCACTGCGATCTCGCAAATCAATAAAAATTACCCCGCCATGATCGCGGCGGCTGTTGACCCAACCAAACAATGTCACCTGTTGGCCGAGCAGATGTTCACGGATTTCATTACAATAGCCACTGCGTTTCATGGTTGCGTTCCTTGTGCGGCATCCTCTGAGGGGGTTGCTGCCACGGAGCTCTCCGCAGCACTCTCTGCAACCTCTTCCACCTCTTCTTGCTCCTCCCCCTCTTCCTCTTCATCGAAGGGCAACTGCTGGCTGGCACGCTGCAGCGCCTCATTGACCAGTTGGCTCATGTAGAGCTGCTCCTCCTCACGGAAGCGGTCACTAAACTGCAACGCCTGCTTGTAAGCGGCCACCGCCTCCTCCCACAGGCCATCAAAATGCAGCAGCATACCCTGCAGATAGTGGTTGAAGGGATTTTCCGCATCCCCAGCCAAAGCACTTTCCACCCAGGTATCGGCACTGGCCAGGTCGCTCTGGTCGATATAGAAAGCTGCCAACTTTTGCGCCACCTGCCACGGTTTTACACCACGGGGATTATCATACTCCTGGAGCAAAAACTGCTCGCCCTCGGCAGCCCGTCCAGCATCCACCAACCATTCGGCATAACGGGCAATCCAATAATCAAACAGCAAAAAGGGATCCTCACGCTCGCCATCAAGCACCTGACGCAACAGTTGCAACGCCTCATCAACCCGACCATGTTCATGATAAACCGAAGCCATTTCGGTCAAAGCCACAGGCGCCGCCTGACTGAGGGGAATTTTTGCCAAACGCGCCAAAGGCAACTCATGCACCAAACGGGCAATCGCCATGGCACGAATCTCCGGCGTCGGCGAGCCCAATTTCCACTCCGGACTCTCTTCGCTCTCCAGGTGACAGAGCTTATATTTTTTGCCAGAACCGCAGGGACAGGGATCGTTGCGGCCAATCTTGGGAGCAGCCACACTGCGCCGAGGCCGCGACTGAAAGCCTAATTCGGGTTGCGGCATCATATCCAAAAGACGATCGGCAAAATAGAGATACCAATCCTGAAACGGCAGTTGACGCAAACCAAAGGCTGTCTCCTCGACACCGGCCAACCAGGAGGCAAGCATCTCCCGTTGGGGGTTCAAAACGGCGCGTACCAACGCTTCCGCATAGACATTCGGATTATTGAGATCTTTCGCTTCACCCACGCTGGCGACTCCTCTGTTCCAGGGCACTCCCCCTGGCTTGAAATGGCTGGAAATAGAGTTACAAAAATAGACAGGACCCAACATTCTATGCCCATAGCGTACTTAATGCCAGTCAGAAAACGCATTGCAACATAAATCCTCCCGCAATGGGGGAAGAAGTGTATATAATCGCTGCTTGCCCCGGTGTTGTTGCCTGCCGCGCCAGGGGCAGAGAGAAGCTTTTTGCATGTTTCTATTGGAGGTTAGCGCATGAGTGTCCGCACACGTTTTGCCCCGTCACCCACGGGATTTTTGCATATTGGGGGTGCACGCACGGCCTTGTTTTGTCAACTGCACACCCGGCGACTGGGCGGCACCTTTATTTTACGCATTGAGGATACCGATCGGGAGCGTTCGACCCAGGAGGCGGTAGATGCCATTATCCAGGGTTTGCATTGGCTGGGTTTGGATCCGGATGAGGGCCCTTATTTTCAATCAGACAACACCGCTCTCTATTTGGCGGCGGCAGAGCGTCTGCTTGCCGAGGGTAAAGCCTATCGTTGTTATTGCAGTCGGGAGAGCATTGATGCGTTGCGTGAGAGTCAGCGTGAGCAGCAGATCAAGCCGCGTTATGATGGGCGCTGTCGCACGCGCACTGATTTTCCCGCCGAGCAGCCTTTTGTCATCCGTTTCCAGACCCCCAGCAGTGGGGTAGCCGCCTGGGAGGATCATATTCAGGGAAGCATCCGTTTTCCCAATGAGGAGTTGGATGATCTGATATTGGTTCGTTCTGATGGTTCACCAACCTATAATTTAGCGGTGGTGGTGGATGATCATAACATGGGCATTAATCTGGTGATTCGCGGCGAGGATCATATCAGCAACACGCCACGGCAGATTCATCTTTTTCAGGCGCTGGGTTGGCCGGTACCAGAATATGCGCACATGCCCTTGTTGCATGGCAGTGATGGCAGCAAGCTTTCCAAGCGACATGGAGCGGTTTCGGTGTTGCAGTATCGTGAAGATGGTTTTTTACCGGATGCTTTGAACAACTATCTGTTGCGTTTGGGCTGGTCGCATGGGGAGCAGGAGTTGTTTACGCGCCAGGAGATGCAGGAGTTGTTTAATATCCGCGAGGTAGGGCGTTCGGCCGCCATTTTTAATTTGGACAAGTTATTATGGATCAACGGTCATCATATTCGCACCGCCACCGCCGAGCAGTTATTGCCTGATTATCGGTACCAATTGGACAAGCGTGGCATACGTGGGCAGGATACGGCCTATTTGCTACAGGTGATCACAGAATTTCAGTCGCGTGCCAAGACCATGGTGGAGATGGTAGACAAATCGCTCTTTTTGTTTGTGGACACGTTAGGGCCCTATGAAGAAAAAGCCTTGAAGAAGCATCTGCTCTCTGCGCTTCCGCAATCGTTAATGGCTTTGCATCAGGCATTGGCCGGGCTGGAAACCTGGCAAGCGCAAGAGATTGATCATTGTTTTCGGCAGGTTGTGGCGGATTTGCAGATGGAGATGGGGCAATTGGCGCAACCGGTACGGGTTGCCTTGACGGGGACGGCGTCGTCGCCTGGGATTCATGAGACCTTATATTTGTTAGGCCGGAGCAAGTCGTTACAGCGTTTACAGGATGCGATTGACTTCTTGCAAAACAAACCGAAATAACAAAGAAAAAACTATTATGGAGGTCCAGGAGGAGATTATCTCCTCCTGGCAGGTGCAGGACGGAGTCCTGCATGCAGCGGCGTTT
>NZ_RXIU01000113.1 GCF_004217665.1 Candidatus Magnetaquicoccus inordinatus
AACCAGCAACCCCCATTGCCGCGACCCCGTCGCAAAACTCTCTAGAGCAAGAGCCTGGACTCAGGCACCTCCCGATATTCCACCCCAACGGTACGCGGTTCCTGTTTGCCCGGCAGCGGCAGAGTCACCAGCGCTTCCGCACCCACATGATAAAAATGCGCTGCTTCCGCCCCCCATACCATGGCAGGAAACAGCCATGCCAGCAGCAGAAACAACCAGGAAGAGCATGCGTAGCCCATGCCATTGCTCCGTCGCCAAGCTGGATCCATTTTTTCCTCCATGACCGTGATGATGATGCCAACTGCCCGCAAATCCTACGTTATCCTACTCTCCTGCTGCCCAAACAGACCCTGCTCTACAGAGGCACACAACAGATGCCCAACCAACAAATGGCTCTCCTGGATCCGTGGGGTTTGGGTAGAGGGAATGCGCAAGCAGAGATGGCACAGCTCGGCCATCTGGCCTCCGCTTGCCCCGGTCAAACCGAGAACGGTAATCCCCAGGCGACGCGCCGTCTGAATCGCATGGAGAATATTGGGGGAGTTGCCTGAGGTACTAATCGCCAGCAAAAGATCTCCCGCCTTGCCATTGCCCTCGATCTGCCGAGAAAAGAGCCTCTCATAGCCATAATCATTGCCAATTGCGGTCATGATCGAGCTGTCGGTGGTCAAGGCGATGGCGGGCAAAGCGGGTCGATCAAAATAAAAGCGGCTGACCAGTTCGCCGGCGATATGTTGCGCATCGGCTGCCGAACCCCCATTCCCGGCAATCAACAGTTTGCCACCTGCACGATAGACTGCCAACAGCATTGCACACGCCTGCTGCAGTTGTGCCATCCACTCGGCATCCTGCAATAACCGCTGTTTGACGGCGATACTCTCTTCTATCTGCTGCACTAAAAATGGCTCTGCCATGCTCATTTTTTCACCCATTATGCGGCCTATCCGGGGATGACAGGGATATTCAGCAACGATCAACGCGCTTTCACCACCATGATCGGCATATCCGCCAGTTGTAATATTTTTTCTGTGGTCGCCCCTAGCAACAGATTGTCAATACCGGTGGTGCCGCTGTAGCCGACGATGATCAGATCTGCTTTCAGTTTTTTGGCTGTCTGCACAATTTGACTGGCCGGCAAACCATGGGCGACCACTGTTTCCAAGCCGACCTTGGCCTGTTTGGCCAATTTGGCCAGATCATGCTCCTTGACAAAGGCACGCATACTGTCGGCAGCCACCTCCAGAACCGGGCGCAAAACTTTTTTGATCTCCTTTTTCTTTTGCGGCGGACTGCTTTCGGTGGTCACCTCATGCACCACATGCAAAAGATGCAGCCGACTCTCGGCATGGTGACCGATCACGAAGGCAGTACGCACTGCTTCCAGGCTATCCCTGGTAAAATCAATTGCTACAACAATCGTTTGCAAATTATCTATGGCCACAATACACTCCCACTGACAATACAAATCCCAACCCATACGCAAGCGGCAGCTTGTGTCCTTACCGAAAGGTAGCTAAGATTAGCGGCAAGCCGGTCGCTTGGCAAGCGTGGGCGTATTATCGGTGCTCCTGGTTATCAACAGAGCCAACCGATTACAAAAAACTCGACTTTCAAGGAAAAACGACACTATGAAAACCAGAATCCTGGCAGCATCTGCGTTGGCCTTGCTCCTCTCTTTCTCGGCAACGGCCCATGCAGCCGACAACCCGCAGCAGCCTAAACCCTTTGATGAGACAGAATTTTCTCGTTTTCTGACCGACTATCCTACCATCAGCAAATGGGTAGGCGAAAAGGGGATGCGCTACGGCAGCAACAACTCTCCCTGGGCCCTCTCTGGCCTGCGTTATGATAAGGAATTGCAAAAACATCTGCAAAGCAGTGGTTGGAATGCAGAACGCTTTTTCTATCTGCTGGATCATATCAATCTGGGTCTGATGACCACCCAGGCAGAAGCCCAGCAAGAAAGCATGCGCGCACGCATGAACCAACAACAAGAAAAGGCGCAAGCCGCCAACAGTGAAGAGCAGAAAAAGGCCATGGCACAGATGCAAGAGCAACAACGCTCTTCCCTGGAAACGGCTCGGGCACAGTGGAGCGCACAACGGGAACGGGTCGCCAACGATCCCTACATTCCCCATCCGCAAAAGCAGCAGATTCTTGCCCAAATGGATCGCAGCCAACCCTCTGCACAGATGTTCAATCCCGAGCAACAGCAAGAGCAAATGCGTCAACAGCAACAAAACTGGTTAAACCAACAAAAGCAACAGATCAGCAACAATCCGTATATTCCACCCGGACAAAAGCAGGAGATGTTGGCGCAACTGGAACGCTCTCGCGAAGCAGCCAATCCTGGCAAAGCAGTTGCCGCTCCAACACGGCTTGATCCGGTGGAACAGCAAAACAAAATGCAGGCCCAACACAAGCAGTGGCTGGAAGAGCGGATGAAAGAGATTCGCGACAACCCGATGATGCCTGCCGTACAAAAACAGCAGATGCTGGATCAGTTGCAACTCTCCCTGAAAAATGCCGAGAAGGCTGGACAATCGGCAAAAGAGCAGATGGGCAAAATGCAAAGCGGTCCCTTGCCCGCCCAGGAAAGTCAGTTGATCAAAAGCAATCGGCAAAAATTGACCACCATGTTTTTTCCCGAAATGTAAATATGCAACCCATCGGGATGCCAGATAAAAATGGCATCCCGACAGGGAACCTCTGACTGTACACAGCTCTTCTGTACAACCAGCAACCCCGTCGCAAAGCTCTCTCCACGCCAAACAGGCTTTGCCTGGCCACCAAACCAGCAACCCCGTCGCAGAGCTCTCTCCACGCCAAACAGGCTTTGCCTGGCCACAAAACCAGCAACCCCCATTGCCGCGACCCCGTCGCAAAACTCTCTAGAGCAAGAGCCTGGACTCAGGCACCTCCCGATAAAAAGAGCAACAAGGCCTCCTGAATCGGCTGATAGAGCCGTCGCACATAGGCCAACTCCTGCAGAGCCTCTTGCCAACGTTGCTCCTTGACCGCTTCATAGAGTGTGCGTGTTGGTTTTTGCAAGGTGGGAAAGATGGTATTGGCCATGCTTCCCTTGACCACATGGGCTGTTGCGCGTGCCGACTGATAACTCTCCTGCTCCAAATCCCGCTGCATGGTATTGAGCAGCTCCAGGAATTGTGCTGCCAGCAGCTCCGCCACCTCGCGAAAATCCTCCTCCTGCAGACCAATCGAACGCATGGAACGCAGCAAGGCCTCCATATCCACCCGCTCGACCTGTTCACTGACCTGTTGGGGTGCCGACTCCTCCGGCGGCAGCTCCGTCTTGGACTGCCCGGCAGTGGCAGCACTCTTCTCCTGAACGACTGACTCTTCTGGTCGCAGCAAGGAAAACTGCCGCAAATGATTGCGCAAATCAGCTATACTGACCGGTTTGGCCAAAAAGCCATCCATGCCACAAGCTTGAATATTGGTCCGTGCCTGCGGTGTGACATCGGCGGTAAAAGCGACAATGGGCACGCGCCCGCCCGGACGCTCCAACCCCTGCTCCAGGGCATGAATGGCACGAGTGGCCTCAAAGCCATCCATTACCGGCATTTGGCAATCCATCAATACCAGATCAAAGCGCTGCTGGCGAAATTGAGTAATCGCCTCCTGTCCACTCAGAGCGGTGACAATCTGGTCGCTGCGATAGCCCACATTGATCAACATGCCCCGTGTCACTATCAGATTGGCCTGTTGATCATCGACAATCAAGATCCTGCCCTCGGCACGCCAGGCAAGCGGCTCTTTGTGGCTGCGCTCGCTCTCCTGTGCCGCATGACTCCCCTGATTGCGGATCAACCATTCAATTGCTGCCAACAACCGTTCGGCATTGATCGGCTTTTTCAAACAGATGGCTGTTCCCGGCAATTCGGTCGCCTGATCCCAACCTTGATCCAACAGATCGGTCAACAGGATAAAGCGCAACTCCGCATTGCAATTGAGCAGTTGCTGAAACTCGCGCCGATGACTGAGTCCCGGCTTTTGGTTGCACAACACCAACTGATAGGGCTCACCCAAAGCATCCGCTTCTTGTAAAATCAGCGGGGCATGTTCCACCTCCACCACATGGTCAAGACGGGCCCCCTGTGAAATCAAGGCATCCTCCACCAAGGTACGCAACAGACCATCCTGGGCCACCGCCAGGATGCGCATTCCTTTCAAATCTTGCGTTTTATCGTGTCGGTTATAGGTGCGCTGCTGTTTTTCCAGACGAATGGTAAAATAAAAGACCGAACCGGAAGGCGTATCGGGATTGCTGTCAACATGGATCTCACCCTCCATCATCTCCACCAAATGTTTGCAAATCGACAGCCCCAGACCGGTCCCTTCATGGCGACGGGTAGAGGAGGAGTCTACCTGGGTAAAACGGCTGAAAATTTTTGCCCGATCCTCTTCGGTCACCCCGATCCCGGAGTCGCGCACCTCAAACAGCACATCAATACCCGCAGCATCGCTGCCCACCGGACCGCCATAGAGTTCAACTGTTCCCCCTTCTGGGGTAAACTTGATGGCATTGCCCAATAAATTGATAAACACCTGTTTCAAACGGATGGGATCACCGCGCACGGCGGTATAGGTCACATCTGGGAAAAATGCTGTTAATTCAATACCTTTAGTATGGGCCAAGGGAGCGACCGTCATCGCCGCCTCATAGACCAAACGGCGCAAATCAAAATCGACCCGATCCAAGACCAACTGCTTGCCATCCATCTTGGAAAAGTCCAACACATTGTTAATCAGGGTCAATAAGGTCTGTCCCGCCCCCAAAGCCAACTCCACCCGTTCCCGATCCGGCAAACGGATATCCGAGGTACGCAACAGCTCCAACATGCCCAAAATCACATTCATTGGCGTGCGTATCTCATGGCTCATGGTGGCCAAAAACAGGCTTTTGGCCTGACTGGCTGCCAACGCCTGATCGCGTGCCACCGCCAGATCATTGGTGCGCTCCCGCACCTGCTCCTCCAGAGAGGCTGCCAGATTACGCAACGCCCGATGGGAGACATTCAAAGTCTCCAACAGGGAGCGAAAGGCCAGCGCCAGATCACCCACCTCATCTGTTCCGGTCACCTCAATCTGCACATTCTCTTCACCTGCGGCGATGCGCTGAATGCTCTGGGTCAAACGACGGATCGGCCAGGTCAACTGCCGGGTCGCCAATACGATCAACACACACAAAAGCAGAGAGATGCCTAAGGAGATCTTGAGAATATCCTGCCAATATTGCTGAATCCCCTGCACCATGGTGGTGTTGGGAGCAAAGGCAATCATGATAAAATGGCGGTTTGGCGTTTCGGGATCAAAATAGATCCGTTGCAACACCAAATGGATCCCTTGTTCAGTCAAAGCAATCTGGGTTGGCGAATCGACAAAGATGGACATTTGATGACGCATGCGTGGGGTCTGTCCCCCGTCGCTCCAGAGTTGCGGAACATTGGCAAACAGATTTTGCAGGCGGCTGTTGTTGTTGAGCGTATGGCCTTTTTGTTTGGCCAACTCCTGGAGCATTTGCCGGGCTTTGTCGGGAAAATGCAAGAGCGCGCCTTCCCGGTCGGCAATCAAGAATTGCACTTCATCACTGCTTTGCCGGAACAGAGTGCGCGCTACCTGACGAAAATTTTCCCGTACAATCAACACCCCTGCCCGATCCTCTTCATTGGCAAACAGCGGTACGGCCATCTGCAAAATCGGCTCACCAGAGGCGGCACTCCCTACAGGAACAGGAGCAGGCAGAGCAAAATGTTCGCTCAAGGTAAATTGGTTGGGATTCAGACGCATCGCCTTCAGCAAATTGGGTTCAGCGCTTTGCAGCCGCAGCGACTCTTCGGCCACCCGTACTGCACGACCTTTGCTGTTGCGCTCCACCCGCAACAGCTCCCGACCCTCCGGCAGATTGCCGATGATTGCCATCTCCAGATAGGTGGACTGATGCTCCATGATGGCCAACAAATCATTGGCAACCGTATGGATGGCCGCCTCCTTTTGTGCAGAGGATCCGGCCTCCCGCTGCAGTGACAGCTCGGCCAAATGAATGATGGAGCTGGAATCGGACAACATGAACAAGGTATTGCGCAAAGCATGCACATGGTGCATATATTGGTTGGATTTGCGGCGCAATTCGTTGGAAATATCCGAAAACGATTGCTCACGCAGCAGTTTTTCCACGCTGGTAAAGGTCACATATCCTACCAGAATCACTCCTGACATGGTAAAAATCAGGGTGAGCAGGGCAATCTTGGCAGGCAGTTTCAGAAATGGTTTAATCATCGCTCGTTAATGATCAGATGTTACCAAAGGTACCGCTGACACAATACACAACTGTAACTCATCTTGACAGCGTTTTTCATCATCCATCGCAAATTTGAGGTAACCCGCAGCATGGCTTTGATCGGTATGCGTGATATATCCATTCGCTTCGGCGGACCACCCATTCTCGAAGAGGTGACTTTTGCCATCGAACCCGGAGAACGGGTCTGTCTGGTGGGACGCAACGGCAGTGGCAAAACCACCTTGATGAAACTGCTTGCTGCTGAGTTGACCCCCGACAGTGGCGAGGTGATACGGCAAAAAGGGATGCGGGTTGCGCGTCTCGAACAGGAGATCCCGGAACAGCTCTCAGGAACAGTCCTGGAGGTAATTACCGATGGCTTGGGCCCGCTCTGCCACGCCTTGACCAGCTTTCATCAAGCCAGCCAGGAGCTGGCCCAGGAGCAGACTCCCCAGGCATTGTCGGTGATGAGCAGAGCCCAGGAGCTGTTGGATCATCTGGATGGTTGGGCGGTGCAGCAGCGGGTGATGGAGCTGACCTCACTGCTCTCTCTGCCGGTTGACCTGCCTTTTGTCACTCTTTCCGGTGGTTTGAAACGACGGGTTTTGTTGGCGCGAGCCTTGATCAGCGAACCGGATCTGCTGCTGCTGGATGAACCAACCAACCATCTGGATGTCGAGGCCATTCAATGGCTGGAGGATTTTTTTCGCGCTGAGAACAGCAGTCGCACCTATCGCGGCACCCTCTTTTTTGTTTCGCATGATCGGCTGTTTTTGGATCGTCTGGCCACACGCATTCTCGAGCTGGATCGGGGACGTTTAAGCGATTGGCCGGGCGATTATGCCACCTACCGGCACCGCAAAGAGGCGGTTCTGGAGGCAGAGCTGCAACAACAGGCACAATTTGATAAAAAGTTGGCTCAGGAAGAGAGCTGGATTCGCCAAGGCATTCAGGCGCGCAGAACCAGAAACGAGGGACGGGTCCGCGCTCTGGAACGTCTGCGACGGCAACGTCGGCAGCGACGGGAGCAAACCGGGGTGGTCCGTCTGCAGGCAGAGTCTGGCGAACTCTCCGGCAAGATTGTCGTCGAAACCAAACAGATCTCCTATCACTATGCGGGAGTTCCGATCATTCGCAACCTGACGACCACCATCCAACGCGGCGACAAGATCGGCATCATCGGTCCCAACGGGGTCGGCAAAACCACTCTGTTGCGGCTGTTGCTGGGAGAGTTGCCCCCAGAGCAAGGCTCGGTCCGTCTGGGCACCCGTCTGGAGGTGGCCTATTTTGATCAGTTGCGCAGCCGTCTCGATGAAAACAAAACTGTGCTCGAAGCTGTTGCCGATGGCCAACAGGAGATTCTCTTTCACGGCAAACGACGCCATATCATGGGCTATCTGCAGGATTTTCTGTTCAGCCCGGAACGGGCCCGCTCCCCTGTTTCCGTGCTCTCCGGTGGCGAGCGCAACCGTCTGTTGTTGGCCCGTCTCTTTTTGCGCCCCTCCAATGTGCTGGTCATGGATGAGCCCACCAATGATCTGGATGTGGAGACCCTGGAGCTGCTGGAGGCACTGCTGGTTGACTATTCCGGAACAGTGCTGCTGGTCAGCCATGATCGGACCTTTCTCAACCATGTGGTCACCTCCACCCTGGTCTTTTCAGGAGGGGGCGAGATTATAGAATATGTGGGTGGCTATGATGATTGGCTGGCCCAACGACCCGCACCCCTCCCCAGCACCCCTGCCCACAGCCCACCGGCAACCGGTAAAATCAAAACAGAAAGCAAACCTCGGGAACGCGAACGCAAGCGTCGCTTGAGTTTCAAAGAGCAGCAAGAGCTGGCCGCGCTGCCTGGGCGCATCGAAGAGCTGGAGAGCGAGCAACAACAGTTGCACCAGCAGGTGGCCGATCCTGCCTTCTACCGCCGTGGCAGTGAGGAGATTTTAGCGACCACCTCCCGCCTGTCATCGCTTGACAATGCGCTGGCAGAAGCCTATGAACGCTGGCAAGTTCTGGAACAATTGGCCGAAGAGTGTGGATAGAAAGCAAAACCATGGATGCCCACAATGAGCACACCCCCTACCAACACCTGACGCCAGACACCATCCTCAATGCTGTGGAAGAGGTCGGTTTTCGCTGTACCGGTACCCTGTTGGCCCTCAACAGCTATGAAAACCGCGTCTATCATATTGGCATCGAAGAGGCGCCCCCTCTGGTGGCAAAATTTTATCGTTCGGGACGCTGGTCCTCCGAGGCCATCCGCGAAGAGCACCAATTTTGTCTGGCCCTGCACGAACAAGAGCTGCCCATCATCGCCCCTCTGGTTGATAGCCACGGCCAAACCCTCTTTACCCATCAGGGGTATCGTTTTGCCCTCTATCCCCGTCAGGGCGGGCGCCCTGCAGAGTTGGATAACCTGGAACACTTGGAACAATTGGGACGCCTGCTGGGGCGCCTGCATGCCATAGGCAGCGTGCAACCCTATTGCCATCGCTTGACCCTCTCGGTCGCCACCTGGGGTGACCCCTCGGTACAGCATATTTTGCAGAGCAATCTGCTGCCGCCAGGAATGCACAGAGAGTATCAACAGGTCAGCAGCAGCCTCCTGCACACCTTGCAAAAGCTGTTTCAGGCAGTGGGCCCCTATAAACGACTGCGTCTGCATGGTGATTGCCATGTCGGCAATCTGCTTTGGAACAATAATGCTCCCCTGTTGCTGGATTTTGACGACTCCTGCTCTGGCCCCGCCATTCAGGATCTGTGGATGTCTCTCTCTGGGGACCATTATGAACAAAGCACCCAGTTGAGCTATCTGCTGCGCGGCTACCAAACCTTTTTCTCCTTCGATCGCCGAGAGCTGGCTCTCATCGAACCATTGCGCAGCTTGCGCCTGCTCCATCATGCCGCCTGGATCGCCCGCCGCTGGAACGATCCCGCTTTTCCCATCGCCTTCCCCTGGTTTAACGCCCCCCGTTATTGGGAAGAGCATATCCACTCCCTGCAGGAACAGTTGCACCTGTTGCAAAATCCCCAGCAAACAGCCTGTCTGGATCTGTTCTATTAACATCCTCTATAACACATCATTATCTTGATATTAATATTTTTTGGTGCAAATATTGCTGCACATAGCAACCAGGGAAATATTATTCGCTATGGGGGGCGTGCCATGAACCTGATTCAACTGTTCAACAATCTGCAAATCAGCCAAAAAATTGCTTTTGGCTTTGCGGTAGTGGGAATACTCTTTTTGGCAGTTATTGCCTTGTACCACACCACTTTGGTCAATACCTTGACGATAGTGCGCAGTGATATTCTGGAACGCGCCGAGGTGGAAAAGAGCCGTGCCACCCAGGTCAGTTTGCTGATGCTGGAGGCACGTCGCAACGAAAAAGATTTTTTTCTGCGCAAGGAGAGCAAATATCTGGAGGCTGTGCGCGGCCAGATCCAGGCGGTACAAAAATTGGTCGAAGAGATGCTGCAGGCTGCGCAAGCCAACCGGGATGAAACCAGCGCCGCCATGGATCGCGAAATCATTCGCCTTTCCGGCGCCTATCTGACCGCCTTTCTGCAGGTTGGCCAGGCAGAGACGGAAAAGGGACTTGATCCACAATCCGGTCTGCAAGGGGCCTTTCGCCAGAGCGCCCACGAAATGGAAAAACAGATCAAAGAGTTCGACAGCGAAGAGATCTATCTGCAACTGCTGCAACTGCGCCGCAGTGAAAAGGACTATCTGCTGCGCAAAGATCTCAAATATGTTGTAACCATGGAAAAAAAGCTGCAACAGCTTTTGCAGGCCATCGCCACCTCCACTCTCGCCGGCAACCTCAAAGAGCAGCTCACCAACCAGACCCATCACTATTGGAGCGCCTTCAAAGCCTTTCTGCAACAGGGGGCCGACAAGGGCACAGAGGGTTTTCGCGAAGCAGCGCATCAGGTGGAGAGCCTGTTGGAAAGCCGCTATGTTCCTGGTTTGGCAACCGTTTATCTGGAGATCCGCAAGGATGAAAAAGATTATCTGTTGCGCGGTGAGGAGAAATATGTCGCTGCCCTCAACAAACGGATTGCACAATTGCAACAGTTGATCCCAACAACCGCTATTGCCGAGCAGGATAAACAGTCGCTGCTGGAGAGAGTCAAACACTATCAGGGGGCCTTTGTCGCTCTGGTCGGCAAGGACCAGGAAATCAGCAAGCATGTGGGTATCATGCGCGAAGCCGCCCATGCGGTGACACCAATTGTCAACGCCCTGACCAAAGAGGCGAGCGAAGATATGAGCAATACAGCCAGCTCGGTCACAGACAACGCCGCACAACAGGCCAAGTTTTCTTTGCTGGTCAGTGCCGGCACCCTGTTCCTGGGAGCGGTGCTGGCCTGGTTGATCGGCAAAGGGATCGTAACCCCCATCCAAAAACTGCGCACGATTCTCCAAGCCTTTGCCAAAGGTGATCTCACCCACCAGAGCCAGATCCAGCAAAAAGATGAGATCGGGGCGATGGCCAGCGCTTTGGACCAAAGTGCGGCGCGTCTGCGTGAGGTGATCGGACAGATCAAACAATCTTCGATCGAAGTGGCACACGGTGGACAACAGCTCTCAGAGGCTGCACAAAGCTTTGCGCAAAGCTCTGCCGAACAGGCCGCCGCCATCGAAGAGACCTCGTCAGCCGTGGAGCTGATGGCCGGCAGCATTCAGCAAAACAACCAGCATGCCTCCACGACCGCCCAGATCTCCCGACATGCGGCGCAGGATGCCGTGGCAACCGGACAGGCGGTGGCGCAAGCGGTGGTGGCGATGCGTGATATTGCCCAAAAAATTTCCGTCATTGAAGAGATCTCTCGACAGACCAATCTGCTGGCACTCAATGCTGCCATCGAAGCTGCCCGAGCCGGTGAACATGGCAAAGGCTTTGCGGTGGTGGCCGCAGAGGTACGCAAGCTGGCCGAACGCAGTCAGCATGCCGCCGGCGAGATTGCCCATCTCTCCACCTCCAGCATGCAGGTGGCTGAACAGGCGGGTCTGATGTTGGGCAAGCTGCTGCCGGAAATTCAAAAAACTGCCGATCTGGTGCAAGGTATTGCTGCCGCCAGTCAGGAACAGGATCAAAGTGCCGGGCAAATCAATATTTCCATTCAACAGATGGATCAATCCATCCAGCGCAATGCCGGCACTTCCGAAGAGATGGCTGCCACCTCCGAACAGTTGTCTGCGCAAGCCGATGCCCTGCAGGAGGCCATCGCCTTTTTTCAAACTGGTGCAGAGAGCGTGCCGCCGCAGCGCAGCAAACCCGCGCAGCGCAAAAGCAACACAACACCCTCGACCCGGCGCCTTCCGGGGCCAACAGCGCGCCTGCCGCTGCGTCAACCTCTGGCACTGCTCTCTTGAACGCTCAGAGCTTGTGAATAAATCTACTGTGCCGCCCATGGGCGGGGTTGCAGACTCATTTGCTCCTCGCCTATCTGCTTGATATGTCGCGTCGCGCATTCGCCTGCGCCTTGTTCATGTGCTTGCTCGCGACGATTTATTCACAAGCTCTCAGCAAAACCCAGCTTTTACCCGGTCAGGCAGCGGTCGATAGGTGCAAGG
>NZ_RXIU01000114.1 GCF_004217665.1 Candidatus Magnetaquicoccus inordinatus
TCATGGTTGGCATCGCGAGTGCGGCTACACATGCTTACAGGGACAAGGGCATTGCACTCCTGAGAAATCAGAACATAAAATCTGGTTATCTGGATGATACAGACGTTCTTTATGTTGACCCAGCATACGAATATCAATTCAAGAACAAACGACTTAAACAAGGTGATTTATTAACTGCAAGAACTGGTTATCCTGGAACCACGTGTGTTGTACCTGAAAAGTATGACTCAGTCCAGAGTTTCACTACTCTGATAATCAGGCCTTATAGAGATGTTATGGACAGTTTTTTTCTTTGTTTCTACATAAACTCAGAGCATGGTCAAGGATTCTTTGAACAGAGTCAAATTGGTGGAGCGCAAAAGAATGTAAACGCTGGCTCCCTTCAGCAAATGCCCATTCCAGTTTTACCTCTCCCTGAACAACGCGCTATTGCCGTCGCATTGTCGGATGTGGATGCACTGATTACCAAGCTCGACCAACTCATCGCCAAAAAACGTGACCTCAAACAGGCCGCCATGCAGCAACTGCTCACCGGGAAGACTCGGCTACCGGGGTTTGAGGGAAAGTGGGAGGTGAAGGAACTTGGAGAATTGTTATCATATGAGCAGCCAACAAATTATCTTGTCGGAAGCAGTAAGTACAACGGCAACAACAATGTTCCAGTGCTTACAGCAGGTAAAACATTCATTCTTGGTTATACAAGTGAGACCTATGGCGTTTTTAAAGATTTACCTGTAATCATATTTGATGATTTCACAACTGACAGCAAGTATGTGACTTTTCCATTTAAGGCGAAGTCGTCAGCAATGAAGATTTTGAAACCACAAAACCCATCTGTCAATCTAAAAATAATTTTTGATATAATTCAGTTAATTAAATTTAAGATTGGTGACCATAAAAGGTATTGGATTTCTGAGTATCAAAAGTTGGAAGTCAAGATTCCAACAGCAGCAGAACAAACCGCCATCGCCTCCGTCCTCTCCGACATGGACGCTGAAATCACTGCCCTTGAAGCCCGTCGTGACAAGACCCGTTCCCTCAAACAGGGAATGATGCAGGAGTTGCTGACCGGGAGGATACGGTTGATATGACCACCTCATCCCAACCCATCTGCCGGATTATCTCTGGTCCAAATGGAGCGGGAAAGACCACGTTTGCGCTCACCTATCTGCCGGAGGTGGCCCACTGCCGGACTTTCATCAATGCGGACTTGATTGCAGCCGGGTTGTCACCGTTGGCACCGGAACAGCAATTGCTGTCAGCAAGTCGCTTGTTTCTGGGGGAAATTGAGCAGTGCATTCAGAGTCGTCGTGACTTTGCCTTTGAAACCACGCTGTCCGGTCGTGGGCATTTGCAACTGATTCGGCGGATGAAGGCGGATGGTTGGCGGGTGGAGTTGCTTTATCTGGCACTGCCCAACGTAGAGATGTCACTGCTGCGGGTTTCAGAACGGGTTGCTCATGGCGGTCATTCCATTCCTGCTGCGGATATTCAGAGACGCTTTCCACGGAGTCTTGGCAACTTCCTGGGGGAATATGCAGAACTGGTTGATTATGCCCGCTTGTTCCTCAACAGTGAAAAAGAGCCGCAACTCATCATGATACAGCAAGGCAAGGAGCGGACCATTCTACAACCTGAGATTTTTGAACACCTTATCCGAGAGGCCAAAGGATGATGGAGACCATCTCTGTGGAAGACCAGCAGATACTGGACAGCATGAAGAAGGCGGTCGCCAATGCGTTGGAACGCAAACGGCGTTTGGGTCAGTATGCGGTCATCTGGAAGGATGGCCGATCGGCCATCCTTGGTGGCAAAGAGTTGAGCATGGAACCGGTTCCCTCCTCATCGATTGACACAGCCAATCCACCCACGCCATGAACAGTCAAACGGAGAAGCAGACCCAATCCCGTGTCATTGCTCTGTTTCAGGAGAGATTGGGCTACGACTATCTGGGCAACTGGAAGGAGAGACCCGGCAACGCCAACATTGAGGTTGGTTTGCTCACCTCCTGGCTGCAACGCCAAGGTGTGGATGATGTCCTCATCAACCGGGCACTGCATGAACTGGAAAAAAGCGCCTCTGATACCAGCAAGCACCTCTACGACCGCAACAGAGTGGTCTATGACCTCCTGCGCTACGGGGTCAAAGTGCAACCAGGAGCCGGTGAGAACCGGGTCACGGTCTGGTTGATTGATTGGAAGAAACCAGAAAACAATCACTTTGCCATTGCTGAAGAGGTCACGGTCAAGGGAGCGGATGCCAAAGCCAGCAGCAAGAGACCGGATATTGTGCTCTACGTCAATGGGATTGCCTTGGGGGTGTTGGAGCTGAAGCGTTCCAGCGTCTCGGTTGCAGAAGGTATCCGTCAGAATCTGGATAACCAGAAAAAGGAGTTCATCCAGCCCTTCTTCTCCACCATGCAGTGGGTGATGGCTGGTAATGACAGTGAGGGGTTGCGCTACGCAACCATCCAGACCCCGGAGAAATATTATCTCCGCTGGTATGAGGAGACGGGACCGTTTGCAACAGAGACCAATTTGTTGGACCGTCATCTGCTCCAGATGGGTGCAAAGGGTCGTTTCCTGGAGTTGATTCATGATTTTGTTGTCTTTGATGCGGGCATCAAGAAGGTGTGCCGTCAGAATCAATACTTCGGGGTCAAAGCTGCTCAGGAATATATCCACCGCCGTGAAGGCGGTATCATCTGGCATACCCAAGGCAGCGGCAAATCCCTCACCATGGTCTGGTTGGCCAAATGGATACGGGAAAACCATTCCGGGTCACGGGTTCTCATCATCACCGACCGCACGGAACTGGATGAACAGATTGAGAAGGTCTTCAAAGGGGTGAATGAACAGATTTACCGCACCAAGAGCGGTGAAGACTTGATTGCCACGTTGAATGAAAGCAAAGAGTCACTGGTTTGCTCCCTGGTGCATAAATTTGGCCGTCAAGAGAGTTCTGATAGTGAAGCGGCAGCCAAAGAATTCATGGCAGCCATTCAAAGGCTACCCTCTGATTTCAAGGCAAAAGGAGACATCTACGTCTTTGTGGATGAGTGCCACCGTACCCAGTCCGGTGACCTCCACAAGGCCATGACCAAGCTCTTGCCCAATGCCATGTTCATTGGTTTCACCGGAACACCTCTACTGAAATCCGACAAGAAGAAGAGCATTGAGGTGTTTGGAGGCTACATCCACACCTACAAATTTGACCAGGCTGTGCGGGAGGGAGTGGTCTTGGACCTCCGCTATGAGGCCAGAGAGATTGACCAATCACTGATATCCTCCCAAAAGGTGGATGACTGGTTTGATGCCAAGACCAAGGGGTTGAATGATTTCTCCAAAATCCAGTTGAAACAGAGATGGGGAACCTTGCAGCAGGTACTCTCCAGTCAGTCCCGTCTGGAGAAGATTGTGGCTGACATCCTCATGGATATGAATACCCGGCCACGTCTAATGGATGGCCATGGTAATGCCATGCTGGTGGCAGGGAGCATTTATGAAGCCTGCAAATTTTATGAACTGTTTAGAAAAACGGAATTGCAAGGAAGATGCGCCATTGTCACCAGTTATGCTCCAAGCATAGATGACGCAAAGGGAGAAACCAGCGGAGAGGGTGAAACAGACAATCTGCTTAAATATTCAGTCTATTCCAGAATGCTGGCAGAGTGGTTCAGTGAACCGGAAAAAAGTGCCATCCAGAAGATTGAACGGTTTGAGCAGGAAGTCAAAAAGAAATTCATCCATGAACCCGGTCAGATGAAACTGCTGATTGTTGTGGATAAGCTTTTGACCGGCTTTGATGCTCCACCCGCCACCTATCTCTACATTGACAAACAGATGAAGGACCATGGCCTTTTCCAGGCCATCTGTCGGGTGAATCGGTTGGATGGAGATGATAAGGAATACGGATATATTGTTGATTATAAAGACTTGTTCCAAAAACTTGAAGGGGCAATTGAGGATTATACCAGCGGTGCCTTTGATGGTTATGATGCGTCAGATGTCCATGGTCTCCTGGAAAACAGATTGACCAAAGCCAGAGAAAAGCTGGAGGAGGCCCGTGAAGCCATCAAAGCGTTGTGTGAGCCGGTGGCTGCACCCAGAGAAGAAGTGGATTTTCTGCACTACTTCTGTGCCGTAGAGTCCGGCAACCACGTCCAGTTGAAAGAAAATGAACCCAAACGGCTGAAACTCTACAAATTTTTCTCCTCATTGCTCAGAGCCTACTCCAGCATTGCCAATGAGTTGGATGAAGCGGGCTACAACTCCAAAGAGATTGAACAAATCAAAAGAGAGGTGGACCAGTTTGCCAGGATAACGGAGGCGGTCAAGCTCTCCAGCGGAGATTTTCTTGACCTGAAACTCTATGAACCGGCCATGCGTCATCTGATTGATACCTACATCCATGCAGAGGCCAGTGAGAAGATTTCCTCCTTTGATGACATGAGCCTGATTCTATTGCTGGTGGATAAAGGGGCAGAGGCCGTGAATGCTCTGCCCAAGAGTATCCGAAAGAATCAGGATGCGGTTGCTGAAACCATTGAAAACAACGTCCGCAAGCTGATTATCAATGAATCCCCCATTGACCCTGCCTACTATGAGCAGATGTCCCGGTTGTTGGATGCTCTGATTGAGCAAAGACGCAAAAAGGCACTGACATATCAGCAATATCTGGACAAGATTGCCCAATTATCCAGAGATGCCAAACATCCCGGAGGTGGTCCAGGGGGGTATCCTGACATCTTGAAGACCTCCGCACAGAGAACCCTCTACAACAACCTTGGCAAAGATGCCCATCTGGCTCTGGCAGTGGATAGTGCAATCCAGAATAGCCGGATGGATGGTTGGCGGGAGAACTCTATGAAGCGTAAAAAGGTCTGGTGGGCAATCCGGGAGATATTGCAGGATGATGCCCTGACTGACCAGATACTGGAATTGGCAAAGCATCAAAATGGCTATTGAGTCTCACCAAATCACGGTCAGTGGTCTGGATGTGGAGGTGGTTCGGAAAGACATCAAGAATCTTCACTTGGGTGTCTATCCCCCCCTTGGTAGGGTGCGTGTGGCAGTTCCTCTCATGGTCACAGATGAAGCTGTCCGATTGGCGGTGATTGAGAAGCTGCCTTGGATTCGGCGTCAGCAGTTGAAGTTCCAGAACCAACCACGCCAATCCCAACGGGAAATGGTCAACGCTGAAAGCCACTACTACCTGGGCCAGAGGTATCGCCTACGTGTCATAGAGCGGCCCGGAGTCGCCATGGTGGCAGTGAATGGTGTAACTTACCTGGATTTGTTTGTCAGACCCGGTACTACCCAAGAGCAGCGTGGTGAAATCCTCTCCAAGTGGTATCGGGTGCAGCTCAAGCTGCTGATTCTTCCCCTTTTGGAGAAGTGGCAATCCGTTCTGGCGGTCCAGGTGGCGGCTTGGGTTGTCAAGAAGATGAAGACCAAATGGGGAAGTTGCAATCCATCAAGTCGGCGGATTCTCTTCAACCTGGAGCTGGTCAAGAAGCCGGAGCAGTGTTTGGAGTACATTGTGGTGCACGAGCTGGCCCATCTGGTCCACCGGACCCACGGGGAAGAATTCATAGCCTTGCTGGATACTCACTTGCCGCATTGGCGGATGACCCGTGAACTGCTCAACAGTATGCCATTGGGACATGATGAATGGGGACCGGTCCAGTAATCCGTCCCTATCACACCTGCATCCCCTCTACCCACCGCAATCCTGACTTTCATTAATCAAAATGACGGTGGAAAGTCAGTAATCAGTTGGTAAAATATGATATAGAGAAGCTTATAGGCAAAATACCAAAAAATATTGTGCTTGTAAGACGCTCTATAGAGAACTTATATGAACGGACAATTATGTTGGTATTGCCAGAACAAAGCCACGCTAGAATGCTTCTCATGAGACTGCTTTTTGTAACTACATGATTTAATGCGGTAAATTATTTATAAAAAAATTTGATTGCGGCTATAATCAATTTTCTATAGTCATATTTGCAAATCTAGAAATGGTTATTTGGTCAATAGAAAACAGAAAGAATGGTAATTACTGATTGAGTATGCCGTAAATTCAAAAAAGTCAAGAAAAAATATATCTGACGTCAGCCTGAATTGAATTAATAAATAAGCATCTACGGTAATGGCCAAAAACTAACCTCACAGAACGCTCTACAATCCATTTTCAGGATGCAGTCAATGCGTTGATATCCCACCAACAAAAGATGGCTTAAAAAGGCTCCTAGAAGACGTATTTGCAACTTGCTGATTTTATAGGCAAAATTTTCAGGTAAAATGGGGGGAAATGGCGTTGTAGCGGTTAGTGAAGGATTCAAACGGAGGAGAATGCGTTGATGATGGATGAAATTTAGAGGCGGTCAGTCTCTTTGAGGTGGTGGTGAGGAGGCAGTGTCTGTATGCACGCCTCCACAAGCAGATATATGCTGATTGGTTCAGTCATTCTTGATGCGAAGTGTCTCAGGGTCCACACCGCTCTTGACCAACTGGTCAAACCACGTAGGTTTCTTTCCGCGTTTGAACGCAAATTCACCGCTATTCTGAGGATTTACGTAGTAAGGCTCTTGCTTGATTCCAGCATCTGCGCGCTTTTTCTTTGGTGTCACTCCTTCAGCAGGGGAGGTGGAAGAAGAAACATTAAGCACAAATTGGATACTTACACCAAGGGCTTTGGCTTTCTCAGTCATCTCTTTTTTGAGGTCAGCAATTGCTTTTTCTCTCTGACGGTCCATCTCTTTCTCAATCCTCTCTTTGAGCTTGACCAAGACATCATATGGATACAGTGAGAAATCCAGATTTTCCACTGAAATTGAAGATTGTGCGGATGCTTCAATGGCATCCGCTTTCACATCATTGTCTTGTTGCGGCTGTTGAGACTTCGCTTTAGTGGCCATGGTCAGAATCTCCATCTGCTGGTTAATTTGATAATCTGAAATTCTGATGAAATTTCTGGTGAATGTCAATACCAAATTTAGCCTATTCTGTTAAATGGAGATTCTTTGTGCTGTTGGATTATTTCTTTTCCAAGCCAGCAAGAATATGAGCTAGGATGGTCTTAGTGTAATTTGACATTTTTGGCACATGAGTGTCCACCTGATTCATTTCAAGAATCCTTTGATAGAATTTTTCATAGGAAATTGAATGGTCAACCACAACTACTCTGACCTTCTTGCCGTAGGAAGATGTTATCTCTCTCAACCAAAAAGGTGCGCTGTACTGTCCTTGAGATATTTCCGCATCTTGAGACGTAATTTCAATCACTTCACTATCAGGAACTATAATAGGTGAGAGGTCTTCTAAAAAATTGTACAAATATTTAGGTATGGTAAATACAAGCACGTCAGGCTCAAGAATCTTAACTGTCCTCCATAGAACTTGAAGACCAGATAAACAGTTCCTAACAATTGACTCTCTGATAGCTGTTAGTGGTTGAGGACAAATTACCAGACTAGAAAAACAAATTTTTGTTATTTCAGGATATTCAAATTGACCTTTGAGAGAACCGTCGATGAAATCTGAGGTGGATTTGTCCAAACTGTCAAGCATGTATTGGATGTCTAGTTTTTCAAGAACATCTGAATTATGAGTTGCAGAGACAAACATCACTTTGTTTTCCTGTTCAAAAAAATGCTTACCCAGATATGGAGTTGCAGGTTGTTTCACTGGCCCGACCAAACACCTTCTGCAAAATTTATTAAATGGAATAATTAATCTATTTGAATACAGTTTCTGTATTTCTTGTTCAATGTCATTCATTTAATTCAATACTCCTAAAGAGAAAATTTGTCATTTTGTATATTCTTTTAATATATCAAATACAAACGTTAGTATCAGACAATAATGCAAATCAAAATTTTGTTCAATATATTTCAGAAATGTTTCAAGATGTTATTATTGTCTGACAATATTTCATAATCAATTCAGATGTTAATTTGTGGCTAAATTAAACTTGACACCTAAATGGCTTTATATTCTATTTCTAGAATTTGTTTCAATCTGTTCTTGAATTCTTCTTCATATTCTGACAGGTTGTTGCTGTAATCATTATTAATCTGAGCTTGATTAATTTTTATCCCAAGCAGTGTCACTATCAGGTTGTTATCATAGTCAAACACTGCTTGTTCAAATACTGGTAGTTCTGTAGAACTTGGGACTACAAATATTCCGTGCATTATGGCACCTGGTTTTCTGAAGTGATTCATATAGAAAGCCATGCGGTAAAGAATCTCAGGTGATACTGTATAATCTCCAGCCACATTGGATAGGTTTCTGAAGTCACGCCGCTTGGAATCAATCAGAGCCACAACGTCTTTGTCAGAGTTGCAGAGCTTAATGTCCGGTCTAATTGTACGTTTATGTCCAGCAAACAGTTTGTCCGCAAAATTGAAATCTGGTGGAATTACAATTGACAGACTGGTTTTATAGATAGCATCATGACACAACCGTCTGACATAATATTCAAAATTTAAGAATGGTCTCATTGTCCATATCTCCTGCTTGTTTCAGTAAGAAATTTCTCAACATCATCTCTGTAGTAGTAGACTCTGTTCCTGATTTTTGTGTATGGAATTCTCTCTGGATTGGTGCACCGCATTTTTGCTAATGTATGAATGCTCATCCTTAAAAGTGCGCATGTTTCCCAGGTGTTTAACAGATTGCATTCCAATCTTTTGACGGTTAGATTAAAACTGCTAGATTCTTCTGTATTCATTGCCTCTTCCTCTTTCAAAAAATATTGGTAGATATTTGCTTCTATATACAAAGGCTTTTCAATCAATCCAATGTTGATGCAAAAGAATGATATTTGCAGAGATTTTTCCATATTTTTGTTGGCTGTATCCAATAAAAAACTTGCTGCGTACATTTGTTGGTAGAGGCAAAAGATGCTGATATAGTCATTTTTAACGTGATGGAATTTTCACAAAAGATGATTGTAACTGATTGATAATTCTATTTTTTTTACGGGAATATTTTAGTATTGACTGCTTATTATAATTCATCATCTTTTTCTTTGAGAGATAGAACAATCAAGTTTTCAATTTTTTTCAATCCAGTATAATATGCAATGTCAAGAGGCGTCCCAGATTCTATCATTGCTTTTTTTATTTTTCTTAAATAGTCAGCAAATATTTCTGGTCTGTTGTTTGGCATTGATACGTTCAATCTGTTTTTTCTTTTCATTTCTTTATATTTTTGATATTCATCTTTTGTGTAGCGTCTTTCAATGATTTTGTCTAAATAATCATATGGCAAATCATAGAAGGAAACTCGCTCTGAAAACATTTTAAAAATGAATTTTTTTTCAAGCAGGTTTGGTATGTCTTGGATTTTCCTTATTCCTCTTGATTTAAGAAACACTTTGCGTGACCTGAATTCCCAATGACAGGCATGCAATTCATCATCTAATCTATTTTTCTTTTCAGAATAAATGATGCTGCTATTTCCTTTTGATGCGTTCCTGAAATTTGTATACGTGCTGGTCAGGAATTTTTTTATACTTCCTGACCATTTTACCTTGGCTATTTTCAACCATAATTCACGGAATGAATTTGCCGTATCAGAACTCTCAAATCCAAAATCTACCGCAATGTCAACTCTTGAAATTACATGGTTTGGAAGCTGCATTTCAGATATGGTCTTTAGGTCAGTTCTGCTTGGCGTTTGTAACGTGATAGATATTCCAGCCCCATTCCACTCTTTCTTTCTTTTGCTAGACTGGGTTTGGTCACTTGATGCTCTGGCTTCTGATGTGTCCGCTTCTGCTTTCTCAATTGGCACTATTTTGTGATTCTCTATCCCTTGGAATTTTTCCTCCAAATCTTTGGCTTGTGCATACAAATCTTTTGCATTGGGCACAAAAATCCAGATACATAGCGTGTCTATGTAGGTGGTAGCGTAGACCGCTTGATTGACCAGGCACTTCAAATCTTCTGGCCAATCTCTATGAGGGGTAATTTTATTGTTGAAAATTATGCACTTGTCATTCATCTACTATGTTCCTCTATCCGCATATTTGAAAGATTATAAAGAGGTATTTGTACCTCTATATTCAAAAGCCTTTAGAGGTTATATTGTGCTGTATAGTTGACTTTTGTTATGTTGGTGGAGAGGTGATTCTGGTGGAGCTGGCTATGAGCCTGATATTCTCAATCCGCTATTCTACGTGATATGTGTTCAGAGTGGATTTCAGATAGGACACAGCATTCAACCACTACGGGACGTTTCTGGGTGCGTGGATTTGCGCCTACCATTACTTAAATAAAATTTTCTGTTTGTGTATTATCTATAACTTTAGCATGAGTTGACAATTATCCGTAAATTGCGCACAATAGGCATAAGCTAGGTGCGTCTCTCTACTTAAGAGAGGTTCTGGACCCTTTCCTAAGCGACATGTTGGCATTGGTACGTTTCAATGGTGATGCGTATTAGTGTCATGTTGTTGGCTGCCCCGTGATGCTGCAATGTCATCTACGGGGGGAAGGCAGAGATGCGCCATGGTTGCACCCTTTGATTCTGTACCATCATCAGCTATCCTCACAGTTGAGGAGGTTGCCCTGTTCCTGCGGAAAAGCCCTTCATGGGTCTACAAAAATTGGCAGGTATTGGGTGGTGTGAAGCTCGTGGGTTCTCTGCTTTTCCCAGCAAAGGAGGAACTCTATGAGCGTTTATTTGGTAAAAGGGAAGGGGTGGAGGTACGACTTCACCAAGAACGGAGTCCGTCACACGGCGACGTGGTTCCGCTTAAAGGCAGATGCACAAAAAGCCGAGGCAAAGAAAAGGGAGGAGTTGGAGCAAGAGCAGGAGTTGGAACCGGAACCACCGCAGCACATGCAGACCGAGGTGGTGAAGACCCCAACCGACATGGCCTTCTTGGACCTTGTTAACCGCAGACTGGACCATGTTAAGGCTTACAACTCCCAAAGGCACTATACTGACTACCTGTATTTGGCAAAGCGTTGGGTCAAGCTATGGGGCAAGTTGTTGGTTAATCAAATCAGTCAGGATATGTTGATGGCGTTTCTGTTTGAACGGACCAAGGTGTCGAACATCACAGCCAACAAAGAGCTTCGGTATCTTAGGGCGACTTTCAGGTTTGGCATCCAGAATAAATGTGTACAGGTTGACCCAACAGAAGAAATCAGCTTTTTCCCAACTGAGGAAATCGTCCGGATGGTGCCGTCATCTGCTGAGATTGACCGGGTAATTGCTGCCGCTGAACCTGACACCCAGGATTACCTATGGACTATGCGAGATACCCTGGCCAGAGTAAGTGAGGTTAACCGTTTGACCTGGAATGATGTGGACTTCAATGCGCGGCATGTCATCCTCTACACGCGCAAGAGAAAGGGTGGTAGTTTGACACCCAGGAAAGTCCTCATGACCAATAAACTTTTTGAAGTCCTGTCACGTCGTTATGCTGCCCGTGACAAGACCAAGCCATGGGTGTTTTGGCATACTTACTGGGACAACAAGACTGGGGAGCGTGTACAGGGGCCGTACCGGGACCGGAAGCGGATAATGAAAACCCTTTGCGAAAAGGCTGAGGTGGGGTATTTTCGGTTTCACCCGATTCGGCACTCTGGGGCCACCTTGATGGACAACAACAATGTCCCTCTTGGGGCCATTCAGAAAATTTTGGGTCACAGGAATCGGAGTACAACTGAGTTGTACCTGCATAGCATGGATAAGTCTGATAGAGAGGCGATGGAAACCTTTGAGCGTGCTCGTGAAAGAGAGTCTCACACAGAGTCTCACACAGAGTCTCAGACAAAACGGGCAGCAGAAAACGGAA
>NZ_RXIU01000115.1 GCF_004217665.1 Candidatus Magnetaquicoccus inordinatus
TTCGCGCACGCCGCACCGATTTGTGCCCCGAAGGGGCACTCTTTGGGAGGGCGGACGCCCGACATGCACAGTTTCGCGTGTGGCAACAGTGAGAAAATTTGCAAATGCGATTGCCCTGTCAATAATTGCGTCGGCAGAGGGAGTTGGGTATGATCGAGAGAGAGTGGCATGGATGATGCGCAACTCAGGCAACAAAGGAGCTGGATAACTCTTCAGGGTCGTGCTTATTCAGGGTCGTGCTGGCTCGCCAACTCTACCCCCATGGGGATGCTATGCGCATTGGCGCAATAATGCGCGCCAATGCGCATAGCTTGCTTCCATTAGGCGCTTAAGCCGACGCAAAAAGCGCGTCGGCTTGGTGTGATAAGCGCGCCAAAGGCAAAAGATTAAAGGATTAAAAGCAAAATCCCAGGGATTCCATCCCTGGACCCGGCCAGGGAGGTGCCCTCCCTGGACCCGCAGTTGTTTTTGGTGGTGAATAGTTATCAAAGGAGCTGGAATGAATCCCTGCAGCCGCCTGTTTTTATATTGCCGAACCGGCTTTGAAAAGGAGACCCTGGCTGAAACTCTGCTCAAAGCAGGAGAGTCCCAGATCAACTGCAGCGGCAGCGCTCCCGAACGCAGCGCCTATGTCTTGCTGCAACCCGATGATCCCGAACAGGCCAGCGAACTGGCGCAACTGCTGCGCGTGCAGGATCTGATTTTTGCCCGCCATCTGCTGGCTTGCGACAGCAATAACGATCCCTTGCCCACCCGTGATCGGGTGACACCACTGCTGCAACGCCTGGCCGCCATGCAACGCAGCGTCGGAACCTTTTCCGGTTTATGGCTCGGCTATCCCGATTCGGAAGCCGGAAAGGTGTTGGCCCCCCTCTGCCGCGCTCTGCACGGTCGCATCCACGAATCACTGCAAAAAAATGGTTGGTTAAGCAATGATCCCCATCAACCACGTGCGGAAATTCTCTTTTTAAGCGGTAGCGAAGCCTTAAGCGGCCTCTCATGGCCCAGCAATGGCGCACAGTGGCCAATGGGCATACCCCGTCTGCGCCTGCCCGATGCAGCCCCCAGTCGCGCCGCCTTGAAACTGGAAGAGGCATTCTGGCAACTGCTCAACGCCAACGAACGACAACAACGACTGACCCCCGGACAGTGGGCCGTGGATCTGGGTGCAGCCCCAGGCGGCTGGAGTCAAATACTGCTGCACATGGGTCTGTCGGTCATCGCCGTCGACCGGGCCGACCTCTCCCCTACCCTGCACAACACTGCCCGCCTGCGCCATCTGCGCGAGGATGGCTTCCATTTTCGCCCGGAACAACCAGTCGATTGGCTTTTTTGCGACATGGTGGAACAACCACGACGCATCGCAGAGTTGATCAGCCGCTGGGCCCAGGCAGGATGGTGCCGGGCCGCTCTGTTCAACCTGAAACTGCCGATGAAAAAACGCTTCGAGGAGCTGTTGCACTGTCGGCAACTGCTGCTGGCTCCCCTGCAACGCGCCGGCATCTCCTGCCAACTGCGCCTGCGTCATCTCTACCACGATCGGGAAGAGGTTACCGGCCTGCTGTTATTGAACGCCAAACAACGAAGCATGCACAACTCCCGAAGCCATGCCCGCCCTGCCGCACCCGGAAGAGCGAGAAGCAACAGAAACTTGCGGCAGCACTAAAAAAACAGGGGAGAAGGCAGCAGATCTTCCTGCCTGGGCACAGAAAAAATTCACCCAGGCAGGACTCCGATAGTGGCAAAGTGGAGCCTGAATATTCTCAGGACCACAACAGTGGGGGCTCTTTTTACCGACTCCAGGGAAGAGTCAGCTCCGCCAAAATTTATGGGAAAAGAGCATCAAGATCGTAAAGATCTCCAGACGACCGACAATCATCATGGAGCCCAGCATCACTTTACCAAAGGCAGGGACATGGGCAAAATTATCCATGGCCCCGACGGTATTGAATCCAGGACCGACGTTGGCCCAGGCGGTCAGGGAGGCTCCCATGGCGGAAAGCAGATCCATATCCATGGCGTTGAGCAAAATGCCGCCGCAGAGCACATAACCCATGGAGAGGATAAAGGTGGCGACCGCATTTTCCAAAATCTCTCGCGACAGCGGCTGGCGATCCATTTTGGAGACAGCAATCTGGTAAGGCTGTAACAGACGAATGGTCACCGCCGGGATGGTCTTCAAGAGAATGATGACCCGCACCACCTTCATCCCGCCCCCGGTGGAGCCAGACATACCCCCGATCACCATGAGAACACCCATGAGCAGTTGCAAAACCGCTGGCCACTGCTCCCAGTCGGTACTGGCAAAACCGGTGGTGGTCATGATCGTGATCACCTGAAACAGGGAGTGACGCACCAGCTCTTCCCAGCTCCAATCGACACTCTGCATCAGCACCAGGACGCAATAGAGAGTAAAACCAAAAATGATACCCAAATAACCGAGAAACTCCTCATAGGTCAGCGCCTTCCAATCACCATGCACCAGCACCCGGTAGTGGATCAAAAAGTTGGTTCCTCCCATAAACATGATCACAATGGCCCACCATTGGATGGCGGGGGAGAAATAGCCCAAGCTGAGATTTTTGGTAGAGAAGCCGCCGGTGGCAATCGCTGTAAAAGCATGGTTGACCGCATCGAGAGCGGTCATGCCAAAAAGGATGAAGCCGCCGATACCGACCAAAGTAATCAGGGTATAGACACCCCACAAAGCGCGTGCTGTGGAGATTAAACGCGGGGTCATGCGATCCTTGGTGGGCCCAGGCACCTCTGCCTTCATCAACTGGGTTCCCCCAGCCCCCAGCAAGGGCAAGATGGCAATCATCATCAGCACCATACCCATGCCGCCCAGCCATTGGGTAATGCTGCGCCACAAGAGGATGCTTTGCGGCCAGACTTCGATATCGGTCATGGTCGAGGAGCCGGTGGTAGTAAAGCCGGAAGCGGCTTCAAAGAAAGCCGAGGGCAGATCAAGCCCCCCATGCAATACGTAGGGCAGACCGCCAAAAAAAGCGGCCAAAAACCAACCCAGACTGGTGACCAAAAAGCCATCTCTGGGAGACATGGCATTGCTGGCACGACGACTGGCCAGCAAGCCGAGTGCAGAGGCCAGCAATGCCAGGAGTATGGATTGCCAGAGGGGGGCAGGATCCTCACCCAGAGCCACGGCCAGCAACACCGGAAAACATTGAAAAAGCGCAACCAGAGCAATCAGCAGGCTGAGCATGCGCAGGTCGAACAAAATATTCATGCGGCCCTCAGAAAATCATCAATCTGCTGCAGGTGCCCAGCGGAGGTGATAATCAATGCCTGATCACCGGCGGAAAAGACAAAATCCCCTTTAGGGATGTGCATTTTACCGTTGCGCACGACAGCCGCGACCAGGAGAGCTTTAGGCAAACCCAGATCTTTGAGTGGCAAACCGACAATACGGCAATGGGCCTCAACCTCGACAAAGACAGCATCGAGCTGGCCATTAAAGGCGGTAGCGGCATCGATGACCTTGCCGCGACTCAAAAAGCGCATAATTTTGCCCACGGCGGCCAATTTGGGACTAACCACGGCATCAATACCCAGAGAGGGAGCCAGAGTCAGATAGGCTTCGTTATCCATCAAGGCGATGGTCCGGCTGGCACCTCCTTGCCGGGCCAACAGACATAAGACCAGGTTGACCTCCTGTTGACCGGTCATGCCGATCAAAGTGGAGGCCCGTTTTGCCATATGGCGAATAGTGGCCGGATCGGTGGCATCGCAGTGGATGACATCGGTATTGTCGAGCATCTCTGCCAACTCCTGGCAGCGACTCAACGATTTTTCCAGAATCACCACCGGAATACCGCGTTTTTCGATCTCTCTGGCCACCTGCTCCCCTTTCCAGCCACCGCCCGCAATCACAATCTTGCGATGCTGCACCGGGGTGCGTCCCAACAAGGGCAAAATTTGTACAAAACCACACTGCGCTTCGCTGGTGAGCAGGACGCGATCAGTGGCCTGGAGAATGGTGCGACCGGTGGGAATCACCACCTCGCCCCCTTTATCGACTGCCACCACCAAAGCGCCATGTTTGGCCAATCCACACTCCTGCAGAGTGCGGCCCAAAAGCGCACTCTCCGGTCCCAGATGAAAACCGGCAATACGCACCATGCCATGTTTGAAGGGTACCACCTCAAAGGCATGATCGACCTGCAACAGGTCAAGGACCATCTCCACAGCGGCATGTTCTGGGCTAAAAACCATGGTTCCGCCCAGGGTCATGCCTTTGGCAATGATTGGGTTTTCCATGAACTGTTTTTTGTGCACGCGGGCGATAATTTTGGCCTGTGGATTATAGGCTTGTGCCATCAGGGTGGTGATGATGTTGTTCTCATCAGAGTCGGTGACTGCAAGAATCAGCTCTGCTTCCAAAAGACCAGCACTTTGCAACAGGCTGCCATCGGCTGGATCCCCTTGCAACACCTGCACATCCATACTCTCCTGCACATGTTTGACCACCGACGCTTCCTGGGCAATCACCACCACTTGGTGACCGTCAGCCGATAATTTCTTGGCCAGAGAGGTGCCGACCACACCGGCACCAATGATAATGACTTTCATATATTTTATTAAATGTGCAGGTTGTTAAGGGCATCCAGGTCGACAGCAGCCAACCGGATGGGCAAAATCCGCCACACATTTTCGTTATCTTGTCACATTTCGACAATATAATTTTGCTTCAATTAAATGTAATTTTTCTTCACATGTTTTGCCGACCGCAGCGGGCTTGTGAAAAATGGTCGCGAGCAAGCGCATGAACCTGCAACGCCGCCCATGGGCGGTACAGTAGATTTATTCACAAGCTCAGAGATCTCTATTGGAAATGCAGGGCAATCGCATTTGCCAATCTCCTCACTGTTGCCACAAGCGAAACTGTGCATGTCGGGCGTCCGCCCTTCCAAAGAGTGCCCCTGCGGGGCACAAATCGATGCGGCGTGCGCGAATGCTGCGCATTCGCTTTTGTGAAACGCCGCACATTACCAGCAGGGCTTTGCCCTGCACCTACCAGGAGGAGATAATCTCCTCCTGGACCTCCATAATAATTTTCTGATTTTCAAATGCGATTGCCCTGATTGGAAATGCTTGCCTTGCACAGCCTGCTGCCGTTAAACTGCATCTTTGATATTATGTAACTTTTGTTAACAAGAGGCCGGTGTGAGCACGCCCAACTATACCAGCAAACAGTTCTCCCAACTGACTGCGGCACAACTGGCAGAGTTGAGCGCCGAACAGTGGGCCTCTTTTGCCACTACGCAACTGGATGGCTTGACCTCCGGTTCTCTGGCTCTGCTGACTCCAGAACAGTTGAATGGCCTGTCCGATCAACAATGTGCATCCTTGGCGGCCACCCAATGGAAAGGGATTACGCCACTCCAGTTGCACTCGTTGGCCAACACGCAACTGGATGGCTTGAGCTCTCTGGCGCTGTTGCGCTGGGCCACCACCCAATGGAACGGTTTGACGGCAGAGCAGTTGTATTCGCTGGCCGACAGCCAGTTGGATGGCTTGCGTTCGGCACAAATCAGTGCCTTGGCCACCACCCAATGGGCAGGGGTGACCTCGTTGCAACTGGCCTCTCTGGCCGATAGCCAATGGAATGGCTTCAGCTCCCGCCATTTGGCCGCTTTCAGCAACAGTCAACTGGATGGTTTGAGCTCGGCGACTTTGAGTGGCCTGGCCAACAGCCAGTTGACTGGCCTCTCCTCGGCACAATTTTTTGATCTGGAAATCGAGCAACTGCAAGGATTGCGTGCCAACCAATTAAAATATTTGACGACGACGCAACTGCATGGTTTGCACTCCGGGCAGTTGGCGGCCTTGAACAGCGCCCAGTTGCAGGGGTTGACCTCGGCACAACTGGGCTCCTGGAGCGCCGAGCAGTGCGATGGTTTACAATCGGTCCAATTGGCCAGCCTCTCCAAATTTCAGTTGGCCGGGTTAAGCTCGCTGCAACTGCAGAGCTTTGCCGACACCCAGTGGCAGGGTTTCAGCAGTGCCCAATTGGCCTCGCTCTCCCTGGCGCAACTGCCGGGTCTGCTCTCCAGCCAGATCCAGGGGCTCAGCAGCAGTCAGATGCACGGTTTTTCCCCCGCCCAGATTGCTGCCTTAAGCAGTAACGCCATGCTGGGCTTGAGCGCCCAACAGTTGACCGCACTGGATGCCAGCCAGATCAAGGCACTGAACAACAAACAGTTGGCCCTTTTGAGCGCCACCCAGATCAGCGATTGGCGTTCCACACAATTGCTTGCCCTCTCCACCACCCAGTTGTCGGCTTTTACCACCACTCTTCTGCACAGCTTGAGTGCTGAGCAGTTGAGCAGTTTGCGCAGCACCCAGTTGCAAGCCTTGAGTGTCACGCAGATTGCCGCCTTGCCGGATCAGTTCATGGCCGCCTTGCAGGCCACCCAAATCAGAGGCTTGAGCAGCAAACAAATTGCCCGTTTAAGCAGCACGCAACTGGCAGGCATACCGGCAGAAAAGATCTCCTTTTTGACCACAGAGCAACTGGTTGCCCTCTCTGCCACCCAGATGACCGCCTGGAGCGAAACCCAGATTGCCGGTTTAAGCTCCAGTCAGATCAGCGCCCTGCATATCCGCCAGACAGCCACATGGAGTGCCACAGCCATTGCTGCCCTCACTGCCGAGGCCTTGCCTGGGGTGAACAGCAGCCAGTTGGCGGTGTGGAATGCCGAACAGATACAGGGGTTGCAGACCCAACAGATTGCCCTGTTGAGTCAATCGCAATGGCAAGGGTTGAGCAGTGTGCAGATACAGGCTTTGACCACCAGCCAGATTGCCGCTTTGACCAGCACGCACATTCGCACTTTGACCACCAGCCAGATCAAAGGCTTGCAGGCCACGCAATTTCACGCCTTGACCACCCGCCAGATGAGCGCCTGGGGTACCACCCAACTCTCCGCACTGACCACCACCCAGATGAGCGGTTGGCATTCGGATGATCTGGCGGTATTGAGCAACAGACAACTGCAGACATTCTCCTCGGTGCAGTTGTCGGCGTTAGGCAGCGAACAGGGAGCCGGTTTAACAGCAAGCCAGTTGGGGGCACTCTCCACCGGGCAACTGCGCGCCTTGGCGGCTGAACTGGTCAACCATTGGTCAACCCAGCAGTTGTCCGGCCTGAACAGTGAACAGATGGGATCGTTGCAGAGTGAGCAGTTGGCAGCCTTGCAGAGTACGCAATTGCTGGCCATGAGCAGCACGCAACTGCGCGGCCTGAGCGCCACACAAATCAAATGGTTGAGCACGACCCAGATGGCCGGTTTGAGCGCCACCCTGCTGGGCAGCTTGCAGAGCAACCAGATTATGGCTTTGACCACAACCCAGGTAGCCGCATTGCAGAGCGACCAGATTGTGGGTCTGCTCTCCCAGCAGATTCGCCTGTTCACCCCGCTGCAGATGGCAGGTTGGACAGAGAGTCAATTGGCAGCCATCAGCACCACCCAGATGGCCGGTTTGAGCAGCACCCAGTTGCAGCGTTTGAGCAGCAGCCAGTTGAGTGGCTTGTCGGCAAGCCAGATCGGCTCATTGGATAGCCGTCAGTTGGCTGTGTTCAGCACGACGGTGCTCTCCTCACTGAGTACGGAGCAGATTCAAGGATTGACAGCAACGCAAATGGCCTCTTTGAACACGCCACAATTGCGTGCTTTGCAGGCCACACAGATTGCCGCTTTCACTGCGACCCAGGTGGATGGCATGAACGGCACCCTGTTGTCGCAGTTGAGCAGCAGCCAGCTCTTGGCTTTGCAAACAACTCAAATCGAGCAGTTGCAGGGCAATCAGGTGCGCTTTTTCAGCGCTCAACAGATCCATGCCTTGCGCACGGAGCAGATTGCGGCATTGTCGAGTTCAGCGGTGGCACAGTTGACTCTCACCCAGATCCAGGCACTGGGTACCGAGCAGATAGCAGCCTGGACAGTGACCCAGTTGGAGGCGTTGAGTCGCAAGCAGATTCAGAGTTTGAGCATTCCGCAGATTTTGGCCTTGCGCAGTGAGCAGGTGGCTCATTTGAGCATGACCCAGGAGGCGGCGTTGACGGTGGAGCAGGTAGGGGCCTTATCGGCCGAACAGTTGACAGCCCTGAGCACGACCCAGATTGCCCGTCTCTCCACCGCCCAGGTGATGCGTTTATCGGCATCGCAACTGGCAGCGTTGACGGCAAGCCAGATCAGTGCGCTGGAGACGGAGGATTTGGCGGTCTTGAGCACCCGCCAGATCTCGGCCTTGAGCATGCAGCAGATGGAGGCGATACGCAGTTCACAAATCTCTGGTTTAACGGTCACCTTGCTGCGCTCTTTGACCCTGACCCAGATAGTTGGCCTGCATGCGGAGGATATAGCAGCCTTGAGCACCCGCCAACTGCAGGGGTTAAGCACCCGGCAAGTGGCGGCCTTGACCGCCGAGCAGTTGACGGGATTGAGCTCTACGGGGATACATATTTTGGCCACGGAGCAGGTTATGGCCATGCAGGCCGATCAGTTGGCCTCTTTGAGCACCACGCAGTTGGCAGGATTGACAGCCAACCAGATGATGCGCCTGACGGTGAGCCAATTTACCGCCCTGTCGCACACCCAGATTGCCTCTTTGAGCAGCAAGCAGGTTGAAGGATTATCGATCCGCCTGTTGGCTGGTTTGCAGGAGGGGCAGTTGACGGCCTTGACGGCAACGCAGATTGGCGTTTTGAGCAAGGTGCAAATAGCGGCCTGGAGTGGCGAGCAGTTATCGGTGTTGAGCACCACGCAGATGCTGGGGTTGACAGGCAGTCAGATTGGGGCTTTAAGCCGCAGTCAGGAGGCGGGCTTGCGTTCGGAGCAGATTGCCGCATGGTCGGCAACACAGATTGGTGGCTTGACCACCGCACAGATCAAAGCATTGAGTGATGATCAGGTGGCCGGTTTGAGTGGGCAGATTGTTCATTTGCGCAGCAACCAGATTCCCGGTTTACAGACCAGTGATTTTGCCCTGTTGCAGAGCGGCATTGCCCTGTTTACTCAAGAGCAGTTTAATGTCATGAACAAGGCCCAACAGTTGGCCTATATCGCCGCTGGCGGCAGCTTGAGTGCGCCGTAGGAAGCAGGCCACTCTCCAGGAAATCAAGAAGCAATTGCTGCATCTTAAGTCTTATTGCACGATTGTACGTAGATGTTGCCACTCAGGCAACCACAAGGCAATATCATCGCTGCTCTTGTGCAGCCCTTGCAGGATTTTTTCCCGAAAAGCAAAAGCACCAGCATAACCATTCGCCTTTAGCCAATCCTCCATGGCCAGAAGCAGATCCTTGCCGGAAAAGGCGGACAAATAGTTTTGGTATCGTTTACCACCTGGACAACATTCAGAAAGAAAACAGGTAAAAGAGTTGAGAACAACGCTCTCTTGTACCAGGTTGGCACCCGTATACTGGGCAACATTCTTTTTCAATCCATCCAGACAAGAGCCCTCATCCAGAGCATCTGGAAAACAATATTTTTCGCGCCCGCGTGCACGACCAAAACAAGAGGCAAGCGGTTGGTGATATTTTGGCCGGTTACTGCGCAAAGCCGTGCGGGCTGCCTGATAGATGGCGATACGATCCCGTGCTGCAGCAAGAGCCTGTACATATGAATTATAGTTTGGCGCCAAATCTCCCAATGCTTTGCCAACAATATCGGGATCGAGCAAATAGTTCTCGATTTCCGTGCGCTCCCAACGCCAACCGAAATGTGTGCCATCCTTGGCTTGCCAAGTGTGCAGCTTGCCAGTGGGAGGTTGCCAATCTGCTGCAAAATCGCCATCCAGAATACCGTACACATCTTTTATATTTTCCAGGCGCTTATCGATAATTTTGCCACCCATGCCATGCTTACTGCCGCCGGGTTTGACCATACACAATCCCGCAAGCAGTTTGCCGAGAAGCAAGGCATCAGGGCTACCAGAGTTGCCCTCACAAAAAAGCAACGTTACAGACATAACCGCCCTCCTTCCAAGCGATAGATCTCACCTGGACTAACCAGAGCAGTGATGGCTTCCGAATGTGTTGTCAGCAAAAATTGGCAATGCGCACCAAGCGCAGGCAGGGCCATCAACAGCGCTTGTGCCAAAGGAGGATGCAGATTAAGGTCGATTTCATCAATCAAAACAATGGAATTGCTAATTTGCATGCGCACAAATTCATACAGCATGGGAAAAACAGACTGCTCTCCTGCAGACATCTCTTCAATATCATAAGTTCTATTACCATCCTGCAAGCAAAAATAATAATCCTCTACTGTAGGCGTGCCTCCGCGAAACATTGGCTCCGGCAGAGCGAATGAGCGACCAGGAAAGATCATTTTATAGCTGTTTTCCAGCTCGGTGAGCCAATCGCTGGGCGCGCCCATCAACCGGCTTAACATCCAACTGATGAGATGTTTTCTCAATCGCGATACACCTGTTGCATAGTGACGGTTACGACGGGAGGAGTATTCCGTCTCTCTCTCCGCAAACAATTTTTGACCTTGTTCCACAGGATCCGCCGACGGTGAAGCCATATTGCGATATTGATCAAACCAAAAACAACCTGGCAGACGAGGAAAATATGCTCTGGCCTCTTCCACTCCATTACGCAGCAATTGCGCGGCATAGGAACGACCACGAAACTGAAAAATATTTTCCAACTTACCATGATGAGTAGAAAAACAACCGCCTTCCAGACGTACAGTCACCTCTTTGGCATCTCCAGGACAAATCCATTTTTTACCGGAAACATATTTGCTATTATTTTTGTACCACAACTCACTAACATCTTGAGTTGCTTTTATCTCGTCATCACTAAAACAGATGTCTAATTCAACAACTGGGACGCCGGATTTCTCATAGCGTCCTGGCACCCAACCCTGCCAATCAAATTCCGCTGTGTCACGGATAGTCCCAGAAATTTTTGACAAACAGAGAGCAATCGCTTGTAAAATAGTTGTTTTTCCTGTCCCATTATCGCCAAGCAACAAAAACCTCTCTGCAATATCCTCAGTAACAGTATTGCGGATGATTATTTCATGATCTTTGAAGCGCTTAAAATTTTCCAATTTTACCCGTGCAACGCGCATAGACAAATCTCCAGGATCCCTGCCTTGGTCTGCGGAAAAACTGTTGCCAGTTTATAGCTTTGACTGCCAAATTGCCACAGAATTTGTCGCAGGCTGGCTGCGACAGGATCCCTGCACGCGCATTGTAGCCCCATGCAGTTGTGATACAATTTGCGGCAAGAGAGCGCTTTACCCAGCAAACCGGCGGGCATCGCGGATGTTGAGCGAGAGCAACAGCACATTGCCTGCCCCTGCCAGCAACTCCAGACCCTGCACAGCATAAAACCACTCATCAAAGAGCCCCTGGTTGGCACGGTGGGCCAAAAAGAGTGCGCACGGCAGCAGCAGCAACAGGCCATTCAAGGCGATGAAAGGCATGCGCCGCCGTTTGGCCAGCAGCAGAGGATGGGTGGTTTGCCCGGCCAAAGCAAAGCCGCTTGCACCCGCCAGCATCATCAAGGGCAGCAAAAGAAACAGGGCAGAGACAATGCTGTTTTTGACCCAGACCAGCGCCGCCGTCGAGAAAAACAACTCCACAAGCAGGCTCGACCACCAAAAGCAGAGAATCAACACCAAAGCCAGCCAACCCGCCAAACGATGCAGCGTCTTTTTCATAATCCCCTCCTCCTGATCTGCCCTGCCCACCCCCTTGGCAACGCACAATCAGATAATTGCCTCATGAAAACCGGT
>NZ_RXIU01000116.1 GCF_004217665.1 Candidatus Magnetaquicoccus inordinatus
CTCCCAAAGAGTGCCCCTGCGGGGCACAAATCTGTGCGGCGTGCGCGAATGCTACGCATTCGCTTTTGTGAAACGCCGCACATTTTCAGCAGGGCTTTGCCCTGCACCCACCAGGAGGAGATAATCTCCTCCTGGACCTCCATAATAATTTTCTGATTTTCAAATGCGATTGCCCTGACTCTCCAGAAATCATTCCCCTCGGTAGCAACCATTGACATGCCTCCTGGCTCCAGGTCTAATCGACTGTATCGTTTTATCAGTTATTCTTTGCTCTTGCCATCTTTGGCTCCAAGCAAAATTGCGACCTATACCGTCATGTCTCAATCGGCGCTCCAGCCCCATCTGCCTGAGCTGTTACCGCTGTTGCGTGAGGAGTTGCAGCTCTCTCCCGGCCCTCCTGCCCACAACGGCGCGCCTACCTGGACCATCCATGATCCAGGCAACAACCGCTATTATCGCATTGGCTGGCTCTCTTTTGAACTGCTCAGTCGTTGGCATTTGCGAAATGTGCCAGCCCTGTTGCAGGCTACCCATACAGAGACCACTCTGCAGGTGACCGCCAATGATGTCGAGCATCTGTTGCGCATGCTGGAGCGCCACTCGCTGCTGCAAGCCTCTGGCGACAGCGATTTATGGCGTTTGCGCCGTCTGCATGCCGCCGGACAACAATCCTGGAGCAGTTGGCTGATCCACCACTATCTGTTTGTGCGCATTCCTCTCCTGCACCCCGATCATCTGTTGGCACGACTGCTCACCTACTGCTCTTGGCTCTACAGCCGCCAATGGCTGACCCTACTGCTGCTGCTCACCTTTCTTGGTTTGCTGCTGATTGTGCGCCAATGGGACTCTTTTGTCACCACCTTGTCACGCTCATGGAACAGCGCTGATCCACTGCCCTATGCCCTGGCCATGGCACTCAGCAAATCGCTGCATGAGCTAGGCCATGCTCTGACCGCCAAGCGTTATGGTTGCCGGGTTCCGGTGATGGGGGTAGCCTTGATGGTGCTCTGGCCGGTTCTCTACACCGAAACCAGTGACATCTGGAAACTACCCGACAAACGACAACGGCTGTTGGTGGCTGCTGCGGGCATGGTAGCGGAACTGACACTGGCGGCTCTTGCCACACTGCTTTGGTCTTTGCTGGAGGATGGCCCGCTGCGAGAGGCCACATTTATTCTGGCCAGCACCACCTGGATTTTGACTTTGACTGTCAATCTCAATCCGCTGATGCGTTTTGATGGTTATTATCTGCTATCCGACTGGCTGGATTGGATCAATCTGCAGGAGCGCGCCTTTGCCATGGGGCGATGGTTTGTACGCAAACTTATTTTTGGCTTTGCCCATCCGCCTCCCGAACGCTTGCCTTTGGCTCGACGCCGTTTTTTGATTCTGTTTGCCTGGGCGGTCTGGCTGTATCGCTTGCTTCTTTTTACTGGCATTGCCCTGTTGGTCTATCACTTTTTTTTCAAATTGTTGGGTATTGTGTTGTTTGCTGTCGAAATCATCTATTTTGTGCTGCGTCCGTTTGCCAAAGAGATGGCGGTCTGGTGGCAAATGCGTACCAGCATGCGGGTAAACGGTCATACTTTGCTCAGCACGATGGTGTTGCTGACGGCATTGACAGCTCTATTTCTGCCTTGGGTACAAAGCATGGAAGCACCAGCCACTCTGCGAGTGCTGCGCCAGAGTCGCCTCTTTGCCCCACAAGCCGCTTTGTTGCGCGCCCCTCTGCCGGAGGCAGGCACCTATCAAGAGGCAGGTACCATTCTGGTGCAGTTGGAAGATCCAGAACTGCAACAGCGTGCGGCCCGTTTGCAACGGGAGATTGAACGGATCCAGTGGCAACTGACAGCCATTACTCAGGACAAAGAGCTGTTGGAACAACGGCAGAGTCTGCTGGAGCTGCTGCACACCCGCCAGACCGAACGGGCAGCAACCCGCAAAGAGGAGCAGCGTTTACAGCTACGTGCTCCTTTTTCTGGAAAAATAAGCGAACAGCAAACAGCGTTGCGGGCGGGAGAGTGGGTAGCGGAAGGGGAATATCTGCTGCAGATGATTGATCCAGAGGAGTGGGTTATTGAGGGCTATATAGCGGGCAATCCGCCAGGAATTGTGGCGCAAGCCGAAGCGCTGTTTTATCCCGAAAACAGCTCTTTAGCGGTGATTCGTTGTCGTTTGCAGAGTGTGGATGCGGTCAACACGCCGCGTTTGCCAGAACCGGAATTGGCCTCGCGTTATGGCGGACCAATCGCGGTTCGGGAGGAGAAGAGTGAAGAGCTGCTGCCTCGTGAGGCACAGTTTCGCATGCGCTTAACCCTTATCGATGCCCCACCGGCACAGCAGCAACTGCAACGCGGCACCTTGCGCATTGCCATCCAGCCACAAGCCCCGGCAGTGCGCCTGTGGCGCTATCTGGCCAGCAGCATTATGCGGGAGAGTGGGTGGTAATAAACAGCTCTCACCAGCAAAGAGAGTGTGTATCCTCTACTCCCCCCTCGCCAACCAGCGCCGGGCGTTGTGGAACAACTGCTGCCACGGCCCCTCCTCTCCCCACCCTTCAGGATGCCAACTGTTCAAACAGGTGCGAAAGACCCGTTCCGGGTGCGGCATCAAAATGGTTGCCCGCCCATCCAGACTGGTCAGACCGGTAATGCCCAAAGGTGAGCCATTGGGATTGGCCGGATAGCTCTCCGTCACCTCTCCATAATGGTCCACAAACTGTAACGCAATCTGCCCGCGAGCACGCAGCAGATCTATCTGTTCCGGCTCGGCAAACAGGGCCCGTCCCTCCCCGTGCGAACAGGGCACAGGCAACAGACCTCCCGCCAACGGACCTAATAACAGCGAACGATTTTCGGGAATCTGCACCAGAGAAAAACGGGCTTCAAAACGACCACTGCGATTGGCAACAAAGCGTGGCCACCCTTCTGTGCCCGGGATCAGCTCTTGCAACTGACTGAGCATCTGGCAACCGTTGCAGACCCCCAGACTGAAGGTATCACTGCGCTGAAAAAATTGGCTGAATTGCTGGCGCAAGCCCTCATGATAGAGAATCGACCGTGCCCAACCCGATCCTGCACCCAACACATCGCCATAGGAAAAACCACCACATACCGCCAAACCATGAAAACGCTGCAAACGCACCCGGCCACTCAGCAGGTCGCTCATCGGCAGATCCACCGCCATAAAACCAGCCCGCTGAAAGGCTGCCGCCATCTCCACCTGACCGTTGGTTCCTTGCTCGCGCAAAATGGCAACTTGTGGTGCATGCTTGCCGATAATCGCCGGAGCAGAAAAGGCGGATGGCAAAGAGATCTGCAGACCTGGATCCGCCTCATCCAAGAGAGTCGCATACTCCTCAGCCGCACACTCTGGATCATCACGCAAACTGCGTAACCGCCAACTGCTCTCCGACCACCAACGCTGCCACTCTACCCGCCTACCCTGTACAAGCGGTTCGCCGCGCCAGCTCACCTGCAACTGTTGGCTCTGGGTAACCGGCCCCAGCATCTGACAATGACCAACCCCTTGCAACTGCTGCAAAACCACAGTCAGATCCCTCTGCCGCACCTGCAACACCGCTCCTGGCTCTTCGCTAAACAAAATGGCCAATGGATCCTCGCCCAAACCATCCAGCGCCACTTGCCAACCCAAATGTCCAGCAAAGGCCATCTCGCTCAACGTAACCAGCAATCCCCCATCGCTGCGATCGTGGTAGGCGAGCAAAAGCTCTTGCCGGCGCAGCTCCTGGATGGCCGCAAAAAAGGCGCGCAACTGCTGCGGCTGATCCAAATCTGCCGCCTCTTCTCCCAGTTGGCCATAAACCTGTGCCAGCGCCGAGCCACCTAAACGGTTACGACGGTTGCCCAGATCCACCACTACCAACACCGTCTCTTCATTCAACCAACGCAACTGCGGGGTCAAAGTACGACGCACATCGGCTACCGGGGCAAAGGCAGAGATGATCAAAGAGAGCGGTGCCACCACCTGCCGCTGCTGCCCATCCTCCTGCCAGACCGTTTTCATCGACAACGAATCTTTTCCGACCGGAATGCCAATACCCAATTGGGGACAGATCTCCATGCCCACGGCATGCACTGTCTCATACAGTGCGGCATCCTCTCCCGGAAAACCGGCTGCTGCCATCCAGTTGGCTGAAAGCTTGACCTGATCCAAACGGCGCACATCTGCTGCTGCCAGATTGGTAAGCGCCTCGGCGATAGCCAAACGCGCCGATGATGGCCCGTTGAGCAGCGCCACCGGTGTGCGCTCTCCCATGGCCATCGCCTCACCAACATAGCCATGATACCCCCGGCAGGTCACCGCCACATCGGCAACCGCCACCTGCCAGGGCCCCACCATCTGATCACGGCTGACCAAACCGGTCACTGAACGATCCCCGATGGTAATCAAAAACCCCTTATCGGCGACGGTCGGCAGATGCAAAACCCGCTCTACCGCCTCCAACAAACTGGGCATCTGCCAAGACAAGGGCACCCCTTTTGGCAATTTTCTCTCGACCATACGCGACAACAGTGGCGGCTTGCCCAACAACAGCTCCAGGGAGAGATCGATCAAGGGCTCCGCCAACCCCTCCTTTGTCAACAACAGCCGATTTTCGGCGCTGCACAGACCGAGAACAGCCCAGGGAGCCAACTCGCGGGCACAGATCTGAGCAAAAAGAGGCTCATCCTGGGCATCGATGGCCAACACATAACGCTCCTGCGCCTCATTGCACCAGATTTCCATTGGTGACATGCCCGGATCCGCGTTGGGAATGGCCTCCAGGCACAGTTGTCCACCCACCCCTCCTCCATGCAGCAGCTCTGGCACCGCGTTGGAGAGACCTCCGGCCCCTACATCATGGAGCGAACGAATTGGATTGCTTGTGCCCAACCGACAGCAACGATTGATCACCTCCTGACAACGGCGCTGCATTTCGGCATTGTCCCGTTGCACACTGGCAAAGTCGAGCTCTGCCTTGGAGGTGCCGCTGCTTTGCGACGAGGCTGCTCCCCCTCCCAAGCCGATCAACATGGCCGGGCCACCCAACTGCACAATCAACATGCCGGCCTGCAGAGGCTGTTTGGCCACATGCCGGGCATCGATCATACCGATACCACCGGCGATCATGATGGGTTTGTGATAGCCGCGCACCACTCCCTGCACCGGCATCTCAAAGGTCCGAAAATAGCCGCACAGATTGGGACGACCAAACTCATTGTTAAAAGCGGCTGCCCCCAATGGCCCCTCAATCATGATCTGCAAAGGCGAGACAATATGCTCCGGCTTGCCATAAAACTGTTCCCAGGGTTGCAGAGCCCCTGGCAGATGCAGATTGGAGACAGAAAATCCACACAAACCAGCTTTCGGCTGCGAACCTTGCCCGGTAGCCCCTTCGTCGCGGATCTCGCCGCCAGAGCCGGTGGCCGCTCCGGGAAAGGGAGAGATGGCAGTAGGATGGTTATGGGTCTCCACCTTCATTAACAGATGGGTCAGCAACTCCTGGTAGCCATATACAGCCGTTTCTGGATCGGGAGCAAAACTGAGCCCACTCGCCCCTTCCATAATGGCGGCATTGTCACGATAGGCGAGAATGGTCCCTTGTGGGGCACAGCGCTCGCTGTTACGAATCATCGCAAAAAGCGAGTGCTCTTGCTCTGCGCCATCGATCTGCCAACGGGTATTAAAGATTTTATGGCGACAATGTTCCGAGTTGGCCTGGGCAAACATCATCAACTCAACATCGGTGGGATCACGCGCAAGCTGCTGAAAATGGGCAAGCAGATAGTCCAGTTCCGGTTCGGAGAGAGCCAATCCCCACTGTTTATTGGCCTCCTGCAAGGCCGAACGCCCCTGTTGCTGCAAGGGAATCCGCCGTACCGGTCGTGCCGTCGTGCGGCAAAAAAGTGCTCTGGCCTGGAGATCGTTTTCCACCACCTGTTGGGTCATGCGGTCATGCAGTTGCGGTAAAAGAGCAGACCATTCGCTGCTGCTTAAGGGACGGTCAAAGGAGAAGAGCAGAGCCCGTTCCAGACGTTCCACCTCCTGCAAACCACAGCGCCAAGCAATTTCGCTGGCTTTGCTGGACCAGGGCGAAAGCGAACCGATGCGGGGAATCACCAAACAGTTGGCAGGGGCTGTGGGAGAAGAGTCTGCGCCAGGCACATGGAGCAAAGCCAGCAGGCGCTGCAACTGACTCTCTGGCAAGGGCTGACGCAACGAGAGCAGATAGCGATAACGCACTTCACGCAGTGGCATGCCTGCGGCACGCAACTGCTCTTGATAAAAGGGGCTGGGGCCATCGGCACCAGGCAGCACCAGATAATAACCGGTATGTTCCCCTTCAGGGGCAAGCTGGATCAGCTCAGGCATTATTTACCGCCACAGAGTGTTAAGGGCCAAAAGAGGGTGAATCGCTCCGGCCTATGGAGTGCTTTACCGCCGCAGACTGTTCAAGGCCAAAAAGGAGTGGATGGCTCCGGCCTGTTGGTAGAATTGCACCTCCTGGCGAGCGATGGCCCGCACCTCTTCAGCCCGTTCCAGACGAGCGGCGACACTGTCGCCGGGTTGTACCCGATCGAGAACATAGTTGAGCAGGATGGCAAATTTTTGCTCCTGGATCTGCAAAAAGCGGCTGTCGATTTCGGGAGTGGCGGGAAATTTACCGCTTTTTTGCCCCTGTTCAAGAATTTCATGGAAGGTGACGCCATGTTGTGCTGCTTCTGCCTTGGCGATTTTTACCGCCTCAAACCAATCGGAGGTCATAATTTTATAATAGTCACGAATGGCCTGTTTGTTGAAATGCACAAACATCTCCTGATCCTCATCCTGGACGGTGCAGGTGACACGCAGAGAGTCGGTATCGATGGTATCGACAAACAGGAGTTGATTATTCTTTTTGGCCAGCTCCCACTTGATATCCCATAAAGTGAGTCCCATCTCCCGGAACACGCCGCGTACCAACAGAGTGCCCAGCAGGGTCATGCGTATCAAATCGAGAAAATGGTCACCATTGAGCCCGGAGATATGCAGCGCCTCTTGATAGCTCAGAGCCCGATCTTCCGGCTCATACTTGCTGGTAAAGTCGGCGATGGGTACCGGAAAGAAGCGCCAGAGAGGCAGCTCTTCCACCCCCATCTCTTTGAGAAATTTACGTCTTTGCGTCTCGTCAAGGTGCAAAAATTTTTGATAAATCGAGGAGCCGGAGGTGAGCCCCAAACGCACAATATTCTCCAGCGGCACCACATGATCGGCCTGATTTTTATAGGGAGAGTAGTCCCAAAAATGGCTGAAGCGATAGTTGACCGGCAAAGGACGGATGACGGTAAACTTTTCGACCAAAACAAAGGGGCTGACCTGCGGGGGAAAGCCTTGAGCATAAACCTGTCCGCTCTGCCGATCGATCATGCCCAGGTGATGGGTTGGTGCTCCCTGCTGTTGAAAGCGCTGCAGAAGATTGTGCCCCTCTGTGGCAGGTGGATTGATGAAGGCCAAAAATTTGCGCCGTTCGCCAAAATCCTCTTCCAACTGTTGGGCCACGCTGTGCCACGCTTCCGGGGTATGCAGGGTGGTATAGATATAGTGGCGAAAAGCAGCACGGCTCAAATCGCTGCCCGCAATCTGAAAAATAGAGCCCACATCAAAGACCGATCCGGAAGCGGTGGTTTCACAGATCATGGTCTGATCATCCCGGTGATAGAGATTCTGCACCGAACCCTTATAATGTGGGGTAGACAGTTGTGACAGATCGACGGTAAGCGGCTCCATGGTGATAAAACTCCCTACAGGTTTCATTAACAAAAATAGACAGCTATCAAAGCTTTACTATAGCACAGAAGCCGCCACACTCAACGGAAAGCAATAGGGCTCAGCTTTTGATCAGGCGCCCCAAATCGCCCAAGAGGTTGGATTCGTCACGCGACTGGCCTCCTCCTCCCTGCAAACGTGCGGCATTGGCAAGGATGCGATCGGCCAGACGAGCAAAGGGCAGGCTTTGCAACCAGACCGTACCATGGCCTTGCAGAGTGGCCAAAAAGAGCCCTTCGCCAGCGAATAGCATAGAGGTAAGGGAACCGGAGCGTTCGATGGAGTAGTCGATACCTGGGGTAAAAGCGACCAGGCAACCGGGATCGACACGCAGCAGATCACCGTTAAGCTGTTTTTGAATCAAGGTGCCACAGGCATGCAGGAAAGCCAGCCCATTACCAGAAAGTTTTTGCAGAATAAACCCTTCGCCGCCAAAAAAACCGGCACCGAGACGCTGGGTAAAGGCGATGTCGATGGCGGTACCATAAGAGGCACACAGAAATGTCTCTTTTTGGCACAACAGGGTTCCTCCCAGTTGTTGCAGATCGACAGCGATGATGCCTCCTGGTACAGGAGCGGCAAAGGCGACCCGTTGCGGATGGGGAGCAGAGTTGCTGAAGTGGGTCATAAACAGAGATTCCCCGCTCAAGAGACGCTTGCCGGCGGCAAAGAGGTCGCCAAAAAAGGAGCTGTTGGCACTCGAGCCATCACCGAGGCGGGTTGCAAAGGTGATGCCTGCCTCCATATAATTCATGGCACCGGCCTCGGCGACGATGGTTTCTCCAGAATTAAGAAGAATTTCCAAAACTTGCATATCGTTACCAAGAATCTGGAATTGTAACTGTTGCCGGGAAGGAGCAGGAGAATCTGCAGCCGGAGTATTGTTCTGAGCCATGGCCCAGGGTGAGAGAAAAGAGGATGGGTGCGCAGATGACAGCGGGTTTGCGCAGTGTGGACAGTGGGAAGCCGAAGGATCGATAGGACGCTGACAAAAATGACAGAGACTCATGGTTTGCTCCTGAAGATCGAGAAAAGGCAGTCTGGTACGCCTGCAGGGGGGGAACGCGAGCATAAATGCGCCAGGGAGAGAGTTTAAGTGATCAATCGCCGTTATGAAAGAGTGACTTTCAATACCGAATGCGTACTGCATTTGACCGACCATCGCCAGATGGAGTGTCGGACATTGGATGTCAGCATGGGAGGATTGAAGGTAACCAATACTGCGCCACAGGTACTGTATCCTTATATTGGCACCGATTGCATGATTGAATTTCCGGTGGTGTTACAAGAAGTAGAAGATGCGCCGCTGACGGTATTGAAGGTGCAGGCACGGATAGTCAATGGTGATGCTCTGGGAATTGGCTTGGCGTTTCAGGGGGTGGATCGAGCGACCCAGGGATTGTTGCAAAAGTTGGTTTCCTGCACCTTGCAAGCGGGGGATTTATTGGAGCTGCAGGGCAAGGAAGGGGTTACCATCCAGGGTCCGCATGTCAAACTGTTAAAGATCGAGTTGCAGGATCATCTGGCAGAGGCGGTACGCGAGATATTTATTGCCTTTTTGGGGATGAGTGTCACGTTAGGCCCGTATGTAGAACGTCCTGATTTTTCCGAATACCAACCGCCGGAGACCGACGTGACCGGTGTAGTATTATTTAATGGCTCGTTGGAAGGTGGAGTGCATTTAGCGGCCCCCTTGCATTTTGCCATCAATGCGGCTGGCGCGCTGTTAGGCGAGGCCGGTTTGGACTATCGACAGGAGCAAGAGGCGATGGTCTGGGATGCTTTTGGCGAGATCACCAACCAGGTAGCAGGATCGTTACAGACACGCATCTCTTCGGAATTTCCAGATATTCGCATGACCGCACCGATTGTGATCCAGGAATCAAATGAACGCATTCGCTACAAACGGAGCTTGAACAGTGTACGCCACTTTTTTGGTTCGGCATTTGGACCCTTTTATGTGGAGTGTTTTTTTGTATAACCGCTTCGCAAGCGGATGAATAAAAAATCCTTGACGGCTGGGGTTGAGCTTTGTAAAGTGTCCCCCGCTTGCTGCTCCTCGGTAGCTCAGTTGGCAGAGCAGGTGACTGTTAATCACCTGGTCCGTGGTTCGAGTCCACGCCGGGGAGCCAATCTTTAGATTTAAGATATTTTCGGCCACTCACAAGGTGGCCGTTTTTTTTAGTCATTAAATAGCAATTTTTTGATGTAATACAATATAAAATGACATCTGGATTGATAGAGATCCACACATGGATTGATTATTTTTTCGGAAAATCCCTGTAAAGTGACATCTGTATTGAGAGCGATCCACACCTGTATTGATTATTTTTTTGGAAATTCCCCCGCTCCACCCCGCAAAAGTTACACCTGTATTGATTATTTTTTCGGAAAATCCCCCGAAAAGTTACACCTGTATTGATTATTTTTTCGGAAAATCCCCCGAAAAGTTACACCTGTATTGATTATTTTTTCGGAAATCGTTTGGGTGGGAGTTGGTCTGGCGGGTTTGGTGGGGATGGGAGGAGTTGGGACTCCTCCCTTGGGTGGGGATGCACTCGCTCTTCAAATCCGGCCACGTGGCTGGATTTTGTCATGCGTAAAGCAGAGATTGTCCACGATGTTCGTCAACCACTCCGGATCACGCTCCAAAAACGGCACTTTCTCGGTGCGCGAGCGCGGATTGACCGCCTCGCCCTTGGTCCAGTAGTCGTACAGAACGGTAAAACACTCTTCCTGGTAGGCTTCCACCTTCGCCTTCAAGTCTGGCCGCACCTTCTTGGCATTGACCGAAAAAAGCCAACCGTTCAGCTTGCGGAGGGGGATGCAAACCATCTCGCGCTGTTTGCCATCCTGGGCAACTGTAGACATATGTACACAGTTGAATTTTGGATTATGCAACTTGTCGGCTTGTCTTGCCCACTCCAACCCCATCGCTTCAACGACGGGCCGCATAGGCACGTAGGGTTCACCGTTGTGTTCAACGATGAACAGTTGGTCCCCGCGAAAGGGAACTGGGATGAGTTGAGATATCTCTTCGGCATTCATGTCGCATCTCCTTTGGTTCAATTGAAATTGCCGGAGCATGAACGAGTTCTAAAGCGTTCACACTCCGGGGGTTAGAACACCCGCCAAAGGTCGGGCAGCCACGCCTTTGGCCTTGCGGCTTGGACATGGACGCAGCTCCCCCGGAGTCTGACGCATGGGAAATTTTGGGCATAAAAAAAGCGCCAAATCTGTCGGGGGCGGTGATCCGCCTTTGGTTGTGGAGGTTCTAATCTCCGGGAACCATCATGCGGCAGGTGGTTGGGTGGTGTCAAGTGTTGTTTGTTCGCCGGCGAACAAAGCATAAAAACCTATAGATCTGGTTCATCCTTTCAACTATGATTGCTATTGTTCTGTGCTGTACAAACACAGATTTGCCGCCGGCCTCCTGGACCGAGAACCGGCGGCCTGTCTTTCCCTTAACCTTCCTCAAGCAAAGGAAAAACGTATGACCGAGACAACCATGCAAGACCAAAAGAAAAAATTTTGTCCACTCATCAAGAACGATTGCCTGGAAGAGCAGTGCGCTTGGTTTGTTGTTTACCCTCGACGAGAAAATCTATCAAAATGCTCAATTCTTCATTTCGCCTCCTCGCCAATCCAGATCAAAGACGAAGGTGTCGCCTCTGCCATCAAATCCCTGGCACACAGATAACCCCCCTTAACGCACAATCAACCTGGTCCGAGAGGTACTTGAAATATTCTATTTCCCACCCCTCGTCATTGATCAAAGAAAGCAATTTTGCAAGATCCCGCATCCGCTCAGTGGTGGGAATGGGTGCGGGATCCGTTCCGGTTATATCGTGTTGCGCTTGACTTTTCATGTTGGTTTATCCCTGTGATAGATGTTAATAAAATTGATCTGCTACAACTGCTGGAGCGCCATCAAGTCTCCTGCTG
>NZ_RXIU01000117.1 GCF_004217665.1 Candidatus Magnetaquicoccus inordinatus
TCCCTGGGATTTTGTTTTTAATCTTTTAATCTTTTGCCTTTGGCGCGCCTTTCACAACAAGCCGACGCGCTTTTTGCGTCGGCGCAGCGCGCCTAATGGAAGCAAGCTGTACGGATTGGCGCGCATTTTTGCGCCAATCCGCACAGCATCCCCATGGGGGTAGAGCTGGCGAGTCATCGCAAACCGGGTAGAGCTGGCAAACCAGCACGAGCCTGAATAGTTACCAAAATCAAAAGCAAAACCCCAGAGATTCCATCCCTGGACCCAGCCAGGAAGGTTGGGCAATCGTATTTGAAAATTTTCACACCGTTGCCACAAGCGAAACTGTGCGTGTCGGGCATCCGCCCTCCCAAAGAGTGCCCCTGCGGGGCACAGATTGTCGCGGCGTGCGCGAATGCTACGCATTCGCTTTTGTGAAACGCCGCTACATGCAGGACTCCGTCCTGCACCTGCCAGGAGGGGATAATCCCCTCCTGGACCTCCGTAATATATTTTTTTTCAAATGCGATTACCCTGACGGTGAATAACCTGTATGACAGATTGCGGCGTGCGCAAACACTGGACCGTCGCACTTCCGCTGCAACGCCGCCTACATGCAGGACACCACTCTGCACCTGCCAGGGGCGATAATCGCCCCTGGGCACCTATTTGCTTTTTCTTTTGTGTGATTGTTTGCTTGTACAACTGAATGGAAGAGAGATCGATCGGCAACGGCAGATTTCTACGGATGCCAAGCCACATCCCATCCCTGCGGCGCTGTCGCCTTCTTGGGCAACAAACGGAAAAAGCGAATTCCCAACAAATACAACACACCACTTACCCCAACACCACCTAATCCCAACATCAACTCCCACAATGTCGGCGTATAACTCCCCTCCATCCCATCCTGAAATACACTCGACATCTCATAGCCAGGAAACATGTTCATCGGATAGGCTTGGCCGGCAATTAATACAAAACCAACAAAACAAAACAAACCTACAACCACCATCACCGACGCAAGCGCAATCCCACCAATCTGATTGCCCCAATGCGAGTTGAACAAGATCAACAACGGACCCACTACACCCAGCAAGACAACCCCACCCCAATACAACCAAGCATACGAACCCGTGAGAATCCAGCTCTCCACATCATAAAAAGCCGGCGAATAAAATTTGGTAAACTTCTCCACAATCAACAGATACAGCACCAACAACAGGAAAAAGATCAAAGCATTGCGCAACGCATGCAGCAAACGCAGATCCAACTCCCGCTCGGTCAAACGAAAGGTAGTCAACAACAACAAAATGCTCAAGGCCGTACCAGAGGTCAACGAAATCGCTACAAAGGTCGGTGCCGTAATCGCCGAATGAAACACCTCACGCGCATGAATGACCCCAAAAATGGAACCAGTGCCTGTGGTCAACACAAAACGCCAAGCAAATGCCGCCGATCCAGCCACCTTGGTAAACTGCGGATATTGAAACATGCTCCACAAATAAAGAAAACAGAGCACCGTAAAACCAGAATACAGGAAAACATTCCAGGTAAACATGGACCGGAAGTTCATGTGCATCATCACCAGCAACATGCGATCCGGTCGTCCCAAATCCAACACCAAAACCGCCAAACCTCCCGCCAACATCACAATGGCCAAAAAGGCGGAAAAACGGCCAAATTGCTTGAAATGTTTGACCGCAAAAATGGTTGACATGGAACCAAGATTTAACGACCCAGAGGCCATGACCAATAACGAAATGGCAAATATATGCGGCAAGCCCCATACCACCGTATTGTTCATGCCGGTCACCCCATGACCATTGACCTCAATATAAATAAAGGCCAAACCACCCAGCATCAACAACGCACCCATGCCCAGCAGCAGCTTCCAATAGCCCTGGGAATCTCCCTTAATGGCTGCAAACTCATCAATCATGGCGCTCTCCCCCTTTTACAATCCCTGATAGTAAACACGGGGTTTCAACCCCAGATCGGCCCGAATGGTCTTGGTGGCTACCGTATGTAACCGCTTGGCAATCTCGGAACGGGGATCGTTCAAGTCTCCAAACAACATGGCTCCCTTTCCTTCCCCTTGACATGCCTCCACACAGGCTGGCATCTGCCCATTGTCCAGACGATGGACACAAAACGTACACTTCTCTACCACACCCTTGCTGCGAATCGGTACTTCAGGATTGCTCTCTGGACCGCGTTTGGTCTCATGATATACCAACGAACGCGCCTTGTAGGGACAGGCAATCATACAATAACGACAGCCAATGCAACGATGCTCATCCACCAACACAATCCCATCCTTGCGCACAAAAGAGGCTTCCGTCGGGCAGACATGCACACAAGGAGGATTTTCACAATGGTTGCACAACACCGGTAAATTAACCGTCGGTCGCCGCTGCTCCTTGTCGCGTATCTCTACCTTGCGGATCCAGTGAATATCACGCGACGCCTCTCCAAATAAGGGAACATTGTTCTCTTTGCGACAGGCACTCAAACAGGATGTGCAGTTGGGCGTGCATTTGTTTGTGTCGATCAACATCGCCCAACGACGCCCAGCCGAAGCCTCCGTGCGCTCGGCAGGAGCTGCCAATAAGGTCATGCCCGGTGCAAGCGTGACCCCTGCCGCCAGCGCCCCTCCCAAACCCAACACCGCTCTTCTTTCCAATGTGGCCATGGTCATGGCATCATTCCTCAGTTTAGCTGCTGCGTTATGCCACTTGCTTCTCCCCCCTGAACCCTTCGCGGAGCTCATTTGGGATAGTGATGACACTCAAAACAGTTGGGAGCAACACCCGTATAGGTGTGGCACCGATCACAAAATTTCTCCCGACTTGTATGGCAGGTGGTGCAATTTTTCAGACTGTCGGATTTTACTCGTATCCCTTCCCGTACCGCCTGATCACGATTGTGCTTCAAAAAATCCATGTGATTGCGACGCATCCACTCCGTGGACTTGACGCACTCCTTGCCCTTTGGCAGCTCCAGTTGTAACGGACCGGAATGGCCCCCTCCTCCCTCATGAGCCATCAACTCGACAGGATTCAACCACAGCAATCCGCTGGCAAGCAACAAAATCGTAAGCACAAACCGTATTAATGTTGAGAGTCGCAACACGGTACGAAATCTCCCTGGCTGCAAGAGGATCCGAAGTTATGAGCGTGCTACAGCCAGGAATGAACCTTGTGCTGTTCTATCAGCTCTACAAAACCCGCATAATCGGTCACCTTGACCCCTGCCACCAACTCCTTGATGGCCCGTGCTTTCAAATCAGCACTCAGAGCGTAAACCGTCACCTGCTGCATTACCTCTTCCAACAGAGCACTCTGCGAGGTACCGGCCTGTGCCGCAAATACACCATCTTCCAATAGCAGAAGCACATCCCCGGATTGCACATAGCGGCAGCAATCAGAGAGTGTGGTGTTCTGAAAGGGCGATTTATTGACAGTATGAAGCATGCTAAATCCTCTCCTGAAGTCTAGAAGCTGAGGATATTGTGTTGTTCCGCCATCATGGCCGCAATCTCTTGCGCATCCACAACCTGCGGCTTGATCGGCTCCTCGGTATCTTCATCCTCACCGATGATCACCAGATCCTCTTCCGTCATGCCACGGCTCTCCATGGAGTGACGATCCACAAAGACCTTCTGGATCTCATAATCGACCAGAGCGCCATAAGTGGCTTCAAAACCTTTGATCCCCAACTCTTTGGTATCCTGGCCACGCTTGACGGCAAACACCCCATCATCCATAAAGACGACGGAAATATCGGCATCATAGGCCGCCATGATCAACTTCACTTCCAACCCTTCGTACACATAAATCGAACCATGCGGTGGTTTACGCACGGTGAACATGATCTTCTTAACCTCTTCGGCCATTGGCTGCTACTCCTTCTCTCAGTCGCCGAACACAACCATACGATCGGCCTGAATGGCCATCATGGTCAATTGTCCCAAGCCGGAAATGCGCACATTGGGTACCAGTACCTCATCGACAATGCCACGCCGTTTGGCCGCTGCAATGCACACCACAATGTCTATACCCTGTGCACCCAATTCCGACCAACGATTGGCAATATGCCGATCATCCTGCGGTGGTTCCATGAGTTTGGTGACGTTGTATACCCCGTCATGGTAGAAAAAAATGCCCTGAATTTCATGTCCTCTGTCGATAGCCGCCTTGATGAAATTATAGGCACTATCGGAGGCCTCATGATTGTATGGTCCTTCGTAGATGCAAACCGCAATTTTCATACGTCGCCATCCTCCATGCGCACCAAGCCCCTTTTTCTCTTGCCTCAAACAGGCTGTTCAGAATCCAGGGCAACCAAAGAGATCGGCATACCGTCCTGGCGGACCGGTCACCGCAATGAATCAAAAACGGCGGGCAGTATATCATGACTTACTAATATTCTGGCAAGTAAAAAAACGGTCTTTCTTACCGCTGCCAGAATCGGCGCAAAAAGTCGGCCCATCCCGGGGCACCATCGGTATGTATATGCGCATATGAGGCAAAAATATTGCGATACAGCAAACCATCCCGCTCACCATCAATACCATGGCCACGGACCACCCGATAGGCAAACTCCACCCCCTCGCCACAGCGGGAAACACCGGAATAGTGAAATTCATGACAGGCTATCCGTTGCCCGAAAGCCGGCCACAACCCCTTTTGCGCTCCCTCCACCACCATATAGCCATATCCTTGCGGTCGCTTGCCCATGCGGATCTCAATCGGCAACCCTCCCACCAGCGCTGCCGATTGCCCCTCCCAGTGCAGTTGCTCTGCCAACACCATCAAACCGCCGCACTCTGCATAGACCGGCAAACCATCGGCAATCTGCTGTCGCAACCGGGTAAACAGATGCTGATTGGCCGAGAGAGCATCCATAAACATCTCTGGAAAACCACCGCCTATATATAAACCCGCCACATCCGGCAACGACTCTCCTTGCAGCAGCGAAAAGGGCAACAACTCGATCCCTCTCTCCCGCAGAGCCTGCAAATTTTCTGGATAATAAAAATGAAAAGCCTGATCGGTCACATAGGCGACTTGTAACGGGGCAGCTCTCGGAGCTGGCAGCGAAGGGGCTGGCGTCACCGGGGACAAAGGCTCTGCCTGCCGCGCCAACTGCATAATCGCCGGCAAATCCACCCGACTGGCCACTAAACGGCTGATGGCTTGAATCCTCTCGGCCACCCCTTCACGCTCTCCAGCCGGTTCCAATCCCAAATGGCGCTCCTCTATTCCAACCGCAGTGTCGCGTGGCAAAACACCCAGGATCGGTACCGGACAATAGTGCTGCAGTGCCTGGACAATTTTTCCCTCCTGCCGCGCCGTCCCCACATTATTCAAAATCAAGCCAGCAATCCGTTCTCCTCCCGGAAAGGCCAAGTGTCCCATAATCAAAGGTACAATACCGCGCGCCATTCCCAGACAATCCACGACCAAAACAATTGGTGCTGCCAACAATGCCGCCAATGCCGCCCCACAATCGGAACCCTGCATATCCTGGCCATCAAACAGACCCATATTGCCCTCGATCAACGAGAGATCGGCCCCGCCCGCATAGCGAAAAAAGTTGCTCAAAATGCGTTCTCGGCCCATGATATGAAAATCCAAATTGTGACAATCCCGGCCTGCGGCCATGGATAGCCAACGTGGATCAATATAATCCGGCCCCTTTTTGAACGGCTGTACATGGAGACCACGCTCCGTCAAGGCCGCCAGCAAACCAATGGAAACCATGGTTTTGCCGGAACTTTTGCGAGTCGCACCAATAAATATCCTGGGAAAATGCTCCATGTCTTCTTCATCCACTCCCGATACGGGTGTATTGTTCGTTCAATTGGGTACGCCCGACGACCCATCGCCAGCAGCAGTACGCCGATATTTGGCGGAATTTCTTGCGGACCGACGAGTGGTTGATCTGCCACGCTGGTTTTGGTTACCACTGCTGCATGGCCAGATCTTGCGCACCCGGCCCCGTCATTCCGCAGAGCTTTATCAACAGATCTGGCGCCAGGATGGTCTCTCTCCACTTTTGTTCTATACCCGACAACAGACGGAAGCGATGGCGCAAGAGCTGCAAGCGGCCGCCATCAACGTCCAGTTTGCCATGCGCTACGGCAACCCCTCTTTACCGGTGCTGCTGCAGGCCATGCAAAAAGCGGGTGTGCAACGTCTGTTGATCTTTCCCCTCTTTCCCCAATTTTCTGCTGCCACCAACGCCACCATCCTCGATGCCGTGCAGGCCGCCTATGCCAGCAGCCGTTGTATTCCGGTCCTGCGCTTTGCGCAACCATTTTTTTCGCATTCCGCTTTCCTCGATGCCTGGAGCCGCCATATTCGCGACCAGGCCGATCCAAAACAGTTTGACCGGGTATTGTTCTCTTTTCACGGACTGCCGCAACGTCATGTCGATCAGGGAGACCCCTATGCCCAACAGTGCCAGGCCACAGCCCAGGCCCTTGCAGAACGGCTTGCGTTGCCCCCTGAACAGTGGCAACTGACCTATCAATCGCGTTTTGGCCGCGAGCCCTGGTTGCTGCCGGCCACCGATCAACGCTTGCAGGAGCTGCCCGCCGAAGGGGTGCAACGACTCCTGGTAATCTGTCCGGGGTTTGTCAGCGATTGTCTGGAGACTTTGGAAGAGATCGGCATGCGCGGTCGTGACAGCTTTTTATACGCTGGAGGAGAATATTTTCAGCGTGTGACCTGCTTGAACGATGCTCCCATCTGGTTATCCGCTTTGCAGCAAATCACCAGAGAGGAGTTGGCGGGTTGGCTTCCAGCAGAATAGCAAGAGCGACAGCTTTCTCTTAAGCCCATCAGCACCAGGAGAGAGGAGCCTCTCTCCTGGTTTGCTGGCTGCTATTGTATACTCGCTGTTGCGGAATCCACCCCCTCCCAACCCTCCCCATAGGTACGGCGAATATATTCCAAACTGGGACGAAAACCCATTGCCTGAATGATCTTGTCCCGCTCCGCCTGCGGACGCAAATCCGACTCCTCGCGAATCTGCCGCCATACCCGAGGCAGACGCGCTCCTGGATAGTTCCACTCGCACAACCAACGCGCCACACTGCGATTGAAGGTATCACAAATCAAATCGGCATCCGCCCGTACCACCTCGTTGCGCACCGCCTTCTGCACCTCTGAACGATACAACCCTCCCGCCGCATCGGTCGTCATCGTCTGCGACAACACCACCTTGGCAATGGCTGCATTCATCCGGTCAATAAATGACTCATAATGGACCTGCCCTCCACGTGAAGCCTCGATCAACTCAATCTGCATCCCCTCCGGGACAATGATCCCTGAATCATTCTGAATCGCCTGCAACGCCGCCAACAAACGACGCTTCTCCTCCTCCGTGGCATTGACCGGATAGACCCCTTTCGCTGTCGGCATGCCAAATTTATCCATAAAAATCAACCATAACTTGATCCCATTACGCTTGAAATAGACCGGCCAATAGAGCCAATGTGCCAATCCCAAACCATAGGGCTCATCATCATGATCGGCACCTGTGCAAAAATGCCAAAACTTGCGCTCCGGCACCAACTCCCCTTGCCTCTCCCCCTGCAGCAACAAACGCAATCTCCCCTGCCCATCAAAAGCAAAGCGGCGCTGCTTGCGCACCTTGATCCCTGCCAGAGTAATCTCCGAACCCTCCCTCTCCCACAAGCACTCCGCTACCGCATAGCCATAAAATACCCCATACAACATCTTTTCCGTGATATTGTCCCAGCCAATCCGCTTTAAGATAGTATGCAATTGCTCGGCTGCCCGCACACTCTGCCGATCACTCCCCCCAGGCGTCACCCCCCACTCCGCCGAGGTCACCGCCATCCGCCGCTGCTGAAAGGTTGAAGCAACCTGATCGTCGCGCAACACCTCCTCATACAGCTCATAATCCCCCCCCCTTGTCGCGCAATACCGAATCCTGCGGCTGCAATAGATCCAATGCTGACCAATAACTTCTTGTAATATCACGACCATCCGCCGTCGTCGCCACCTCCCGGTATACCGGTTGTTCCGCTTGTTCCAACATGGGCAATTCTCCTGACACAAAATAGTGAAATATCGATTGCCACAAGTGTAATGTAATCAGATGGAAAAGATAATAGGAAGCACTTCAGCAGTTTTCTACAATAAATATAATATATTTTCCTACAGTTGCTCCGCTTGATCTGCAGAACAGAGCCATAAAAAAGGGGACGGTCTCCCGTCCCCTCTTCTGCTACGCTCCGCGACAATTATTTGTCTTTGGACTCTTCTTTGCTTGTTGTGGCGCCTGGTGCTTGCCAGGGATGACCCCAACCCGGACCATAACCCCAACCCGGTCCACCCCAGCCCGGACCATAACCCCAACCCGGTCCATAACCATAGCCGGGATACCAACCATTGTTCCAACCGTTGTTCCAACCATTCCAGTTGTTCCAATTGTTGTTGCCCCAACCACCACCATCGGCATCACCACTCATGCCAAAGCTGAAATTGCCCCGCGCACGACCATTGCCATTGCCAAACAGATTGTTGCCCCAGTTGTTGCCCCAATTGTTCCAGTTGTTATTGTTCCAGCCATTATTATAGGGTCCACCCCAACCCGGACCTCCCCACCATGCGGATGCCGTATCAGCCGAAAACAGGGCAGCACCCCCCAAAAACGCCGCAACTGCCAACACACTCAGGGTTTTTTTCATAGTCTGCTTTCCTCTTATCAATTTACTGGACGAAGTTCAAAACATTTTGTACCACTTGTCATCGCTAAAAACCTGCTCTCTAGCGATATTCAATGCACATGTCTACCTCTCGCGCTCAGCAAACAGCTCTTAGAAGAATCATTGACACTTGTTCATATCGGGACGATCCGCAGCACAAAAATTTGTGCCAGAACTGTCTGCCTTGCCTACTGCATTGAAACCACCTACCAACGGCTTGCCCTCAAAATCGGCGGTCATCTTCTTGTATTTGGTAATATCCAACCGATCATTGTCACAGGCTTTCAATGCCGCTGCTGCACATGCCTCCTTGCTCGCCGCCTCCTTCACTGCTTTGTCACAAGCTGCCTTGCCATCACACTTTTTGAACGCTTCCGCCTCTTTGCCAGCGCAGGCAATCCGTTCATAATGCAGCACACAATTAGCGTAAGCCGTTCCCGTTAAACCCACTGCCAAAAATGCTGCCCCAAACAATACCGACTTGATTTTCATTACTGCTCTCCTTCACCCGTTAAATGACTCTCACCCCAGCAAAAAGTTCATTGCATCGAGTATAGTCTGAGCAAAAATTTTTTCAATAGCTATTTAAGCTCTTCCTTGACACCCGTATCCTGCCGTTGCCACTCCCCATACTCCCCCTGCAGCCAATATTCCATGCGACAGCCCAATTGCCGATAATGTCGATAGCGTTCTCGACTGGCTCGTACTGCTTGCGCATCGGATCCTGCTACAAAATCAATTACCATATCAAAACGAGCGGGATTCTCCACTATCCGTGGCGCCGCCATGATCAACAGCGTTGCCTGATTCAAATCCTCTGCTTCCAGAGAGATCAAGATCGGTTGCCGAGCTGCTTCTGCCCCACTCCATAAACCATGCGCTAAAAATTGTTGTGGCGGAGGCATCGACCATAACATCTCATCCAAATATTGCGCCTGTTGTGCATCCCCGGCCAACAGACAGATGCGCATACCACGCTGCCACGCCTTGCTGAGAATGGTCAGCAAGGCCGCCTGCAGCGGCATGTTGGCCAGTTGATAAAAACGCACCACCGGCGCATCGTGATGGGTGCGCGCCATCGCCTACAGCCAGTGCGATTGGATAAATCGACTCAACAAACGCACCCCCACCCCTGCTGCACCCTTGGGAAAATGGGGCCGACTGCTGTTCATATCATAGGCGGTACCGGCAATATCAATATGGGCCCAAGCCTGCTTCTCTTCCACAAATCGCGACAGAAAACAGCCCGCAGTAATCGCTCCTGCCAAACGTCCACCAATATTTTTGATGTCGGCAACAGTTGATTTGATCTGCTCCTGATATTCGCTATACATCGGCAGGCGCCAGAGGCGATCTCCCGATGCCTCGCCAGCCTTCTCCAACTGCCGCAACAGCGAATTATCATTGCCCATCAAACCACTGGCATGCGCCCCCAAAGCAACCGCACAGGCTCCGGTCAAAGTGGCCAAATCGATGATCACCGCCGGTTTGAAACTGCTGGCATGGTACAAGGCATCAGCCAAAATCAACCGCCCCTCGGCATCGGTATTCAACACCTCAACGGTGACCCCTTTGGCCATGCGGATCACATCACCAGGACGCTGTGCCGTTCCCGAAGGCATGTTCTCTGCTGCCGGCACCACACCCAGCAGATTGATCGGCAATGACAACTCCGCCACCGCCTGCAGCAGGCCAAATACCGCTGCCCCGCCACACATATCAAACTTCATCTCGCCCATCCCCTCGCCAGGTTTGAGCGAAATTCCTCCTGAATCAAAGGTAATCCCTTTGCCCACCACCGCCAACAGGGGCCGATCGCCACCCTTGCGATACTCCATGGTAATCAGGCGGGGCGGCGATTGACTGCCGCTGCCAACCGCCAAAATCCCCTGCATCCCTTTGCGGGCCAGCATCCGCTCACTGTATACCGTGGTCTTGATCGCCGGAAAACGTCCCGCCAACTGTCGCGCCTGCTCTGCCAACCCCTCCGGGTTGAGCACATTTCCCGGTTGATTGGCCAAATCACGCGCCAAAACCACACCACGGGCAATGGCCTCCACCTCGGTCAAGCGTCTCTTTTCTGCCGCCAGGCGCTCTCCTGCCACCAGCAAATACAACTGCTTGAACGGATACTCCTCCCGCTCCTCTTTTTTGCTCTCCTTGCTTTTATAGCTCTCAAAGCGATAATTGCCCATCCAGGCACCTTCTGCCAGAGCCTCGGCCACCGGTATCTGTTGCCGCTTGTTTTTGGCTTTATGATGACTATCCAAAGAGAGCAGAGTGGTACACTCCGCGATACGCATTTTGTGACACAACTGGGTCAAATGCCCCCCCAGAGTGCGAAAACTTTCTGTATTCAGAGACTCCTTCTTGCCCATGCCCAGCAAAAGCAGTCGGGAGGCCGCCAAACCGCTGCCAGCGGGTGGCACCAACAGTACCGACTCACCCAATGCACCACGCAGCCACCCCTCAGCCAGGCGTTTGCGCACCTCGCTCTCCACCTTTTTGCCACAATGGATCAAGGCAGGCTGCGGCTCTCCCCCTTCATAGACACCAATGACCAGAGCATCCCCTTTCCACGAGGAGTGCGTCCCACTCATCACACCTATCTGCAACGCCTGTCCGTTTTTATCCATTGCTCTCCACCACCAAAAAGATTCTGGGTAACTATTCAGGTTTGTGCTGGCTCGCCAGCTCTACCCCCATGGGGATGCTGTACGAATTGGCGCAAAAATGCGCGCCAATCCGCACAGCTTGCTTCCATTAGGCGCGTCGGCTTAGTGTGAAAAACGCGCCAAAGGCTAAAGGTAACTATTCAGGTTGGTGCTGGCTCGCCAGCTCTACCCCCATGGGGATGCTGTGCGGATTGGCGCAAAAAGGCGCGCCAATCCGCACAGCTTGCTTCCATTAGGCGCGCCGCGCCGACGCAAAAAGCGCGTCGGCTTGTTGTGAAAGGCGCGCCAAAGGCAAAAGATTAAAAAACAAAATCCCAGGGATTCCATCCCTGGACCCGGCCAGGGAGGAGCCCTCCC
>NZ_RXIU01000118.1 GCF_004217665.1 Candidatus Magnetaquicoccus inordinatus
ATCAGAAAAATGCGCATCCAATTAGATACCGACTTCACATCTCCCTTATATTGCAGAATCGCCCTCGTCTCACGGGCAAGTTCCTCCCAACCAGTGGGAAACAAGGAACGTAAAAATTCCCAATTTTCATCCAGAAATATCGTATTCGCATCCATAGTGGTTGCATTATACACGCATCCACACTGCTCAACAATAAGTTTCGATAATCATGTTAGCGCATATGGGGCTTTGCCCTTGTAACCCACCAGGAGGAGATAATCTCCTCCTGGACCTCCATAATGATATTTTTGTTTCAAGCAACCTACTGGCTCTGTCGGCTTTTGTTGTTGACTTTTGTGGTGTTTTTACTGCATTATTAACGGCTAATTATCGATACTACAGGATGATTTTTCTCTCCTTCCTCCCGTGCAGCTCTTTTCTGCCGCTACCTCCATTGTGTGGATGAAACCATTGTGAGTCGCGATACCTTCCGTATAGATAGCCATAAATTAATCTACCACCCACAGCGCACGGCTCAGGTGCTGGCCGCACAAGAGGATTGGCAACTTGCCAAAACAGTCTATCCGATCTATGTCGAAATGGCTTTGGTGGGAGCCTGCAACCATCGCTGCCTCTTTTGTGCCGTCGATTATATCGGTTACAAGGCGGTACGCCTGGAAGAGTCGCTTCTGGCAAAACGGATTCCTGAGATGGCCCGTTTGGGGGTCAAAAGCATCATGTTTGCCGGAGAAGGAGAGCCGCTGCTGCATAAACAGGCCGGCGCCATCGCGGCTTTGAGCAAAAGTGTCGGTATCGATGTCTCTTTTACCACCAATGGCACAATCTTGCCCCCCGGATTTTTGGAGCATGGGTTGCCAGCCAGCTCCTGGTTAAAGGTCTCCATCAACGCCGGTACTCCGGCCACCTATGCCCAAATCCATCAGACCAAAGAGAGCGATTTTGCCAAGGTGGTGGCAAACATGTCGGCCATGGTGCAAGCGCGTCGGCAAGGCAATCTCTCTTGCACTTTGGGGGCCCAGGCGCTGTTGCTGGATGAAAATGCGCATGAAATGCAGCAGCTTGCCCTCCTCTGTCGCGATGAGATCGGCCTCGATTATCTGGTGATCAAACCCTATTCCCAACATATGTTCAGCAATACCCAACGCTATAGCGCTATCGATTATCAACGCTTTTTGCAGTTGGGAGAGCAGTTGGCCTCCCTGAATAATGAGCGTTTTTCGCTGATTTTTCGTGGTCACACGATGCAAAAATATGCAGACAAGGAAAAAGAACGCTATAATCGCTGCTATGCGGTGCCTTTTCTCTGGGCCTATGTCATGGCCAATGGCACCGTTTCCGGTTGCAGCGCTTTTCTCAAGGATGCCCGTTTTGAATATGGCAATATTCGCGAACAGAGCTTTCAGGAGATCTGGGAGGGGCCGCTGCGCGAGAAAAGTTTTTCTTTGCTCAAGCATGAGCTGGATATTTCTGAGTGTCGGGTCAACTGCCGTATGGATGAAATCAATCGCTATTTGCACCAAATCCATACCCAGTCGATCCCGCATATCAATTTTATTTAACCTGCAGCGGCAGAACATTATGGTGTAAACATGAAAAACAGGCAGAGGGGAAAAGCAGCGCCGCGCGCACGGAGTACAACGGCGCCACAGCCAGTCGTGGCAGTGGATGTGCAACAAAAATTGGCAGAGGTCCGAAGCTGCCATCAACAAAACAATTTTGCCAAAGCATTGGCCCTCTGTGAGGAGATTTTGGCCAGCGATCCCCAACAGCTTGAGGCTTTATTTCTTTCCAGCAATATTTTGATCAATCTGCAAAATTTTCCCAAGGCCAGAGTGCGCATTGAAGAGGCTTTGACTCAGCAACCGCAGCAACCGATGTTGCTGTTTAATGCCGGAGTGATTTTGGCCGGTTTGCAGGAGTGGCCAGCGGCGGTAGAAAAGCTGCGTCTTTTGGTACGTCTGCAACCACAACACCAACGCGGACTCTATTTGCTTGGTCATGCCTTGACCAGGATGGAGCGCTGGGAAGAGGCAGCAGAGATTTTGCATCGTTCGCTTGATCTGGCGCCCGAGCATGCCGACTCCCATCTGCTTTTGGCGAAAGCTCTGCAAAACCTGTCCGTCACCTATTATGCCCATTATCACCGCCGTCTGGGGAGCTATTATGCGGGGGTGCCACTTGCAGCACCTCCCACACCCCGCCACACCCTTTTTGTCAACCGGGAAAAGGCTTTGCAGAGTGCCCGTGCTGCCCGCAAGGTGCAAGAGACCATTCAAAAGGCTGTGCCACAGCTCTGTTATCATTTTGGTCAACCCTTTGCCGATGCGCCAGCCCAACTGATTTGTCTGCCGGGCGATACCATCTCTCTCATGGAGTTTTTCACCCGCACCCCCTTTACCCATCCCGAAGAGATCGATTTTGATCCGGCGCAACCGATGGAACGGCAGGAAGCCAAACGGATAGTGCAGATTCTCTACAAGACCATGGTGGTGCGGACCCAGGTAAAAGAGGAGATGGAAAAAAAGGTGCGTAGCGCTGCGGCCCCGGCAACTGCCGGAGAGGGAGCGCTGCGGGTCTATATTGCCACCTCACGCAAGCTGGATGTGATGTTGTCCAACTCGCGTGATCTGCGCAGCGCCTTCGAGCAGTTGGGTTGCCAGGTGATGATGGCCATGGAACCGGATGAGCGGGAGACTTTTCATGCCATTCATTATCTGCAGCAGATAGATGCCTTTCGTCCGCACCTGCTGATTGATATCAATAATTATTATAAGTTGGCTGTGCATCCAGAGACCTGTTGCGTCTATTGGTATACCGATCCCATGCCGGTATTGCTGCGTGGCCAACCTTTTCCCTGGCGGCAAAAGGATATTCTCTACTCTTTGAACCAGGAGTTTGCGCAATTGATCAAAAATTGCGGAGGCAAGGATGTCCGGGTACAGGGATTTTGTTATGATCAACAGCTTTTTCGTGACTATGGGCAAGCGCGTCAACGCAAAGTGGTGTTTGTCGGTTCAACCCACGATTTTGTTTTGAGTCAATATCCCAACCCGCAACCTATATTGCAGGAGATGCAGCACCATTTTATGGCCGGCGAGCCGTTGAACAATCCCTTGCTGGAAGAGTATGCGGCGCGCACCGGCTTGCCTCCCACCGAGATCTCTACCTTTTTCTGGGGCTATGTGGTGCGCAATGTCAGTGTGCGTTGGTTGTGTGAACTGGCCGGAGAGATTCCTGTAGAGATCTATGGGCATGGTTGGGAAAAGGATCCTGTGGTGCGACCCTTTTATAAGGGCTCTTTGCCGCATGGTCAGGCGGTCACCGATCTCTATAACCAGGCTGAATATGCGCTGGTGCCGCATCCCTATGATTTGGGCAGTCAAAGGCTGGTGGAGGCTGCTGCTTGTGGCATCATCCCAGTTGTCTATGATTGTCGCTATTGTGCCGATCCGCCGCATTGGGATGACAACTGCCTCTGGTATCGTCGCAAAGAGCAACTGCGGCAGAGGTTGCAGGAGAGACCGGCGCAGGATTCCAAGGTGATCAGTCAAGGACGCTCCTATTTGGAGTTTGCCCAGCAGATTTTGCAGCGGTTGGGCATGAGGCCAGCGCCTGGGTTGTAGAAATGGGCTGCACAGTAGATTTATTCACAAGCTCGGAGCTTTTCAGCAGCGCCGAGGTGCGATGGTCAAGCCGTTGCGGGCAGAATAAACAGCGAGGGACAGGTCAGGAAGATGACAGACAAAAAAATTGTCTCACTGCCAGAGTTGGGTAAACTGGCGCACGGTTATCGTGAGCAGGGTAAAAAGGTGGTGTTGTGTCATGGTGTTTTTGATCTGCTCCATCCGGGACATATGCGTCACCTGCAAAAGGCTCAGGAGTTGGGGGATGTGCTTTTTGTCACGGTGACCACCGATGAATATGTCAACAAAGGGCCAGGGCGACCGGTATTTACCAGCCAGTTGCGTGCTGAGAGTTTGGCGGCGTTGGCTTGTGTGGGGCATGTGGCGATCAACCATGCGCCAACCGCTGTCCCGGTGATCCATACTGTACAGCCTGCCATCTATGTCAAAGGCCAGGATTATAAGGTGGTTGCCGATGATATCAGCGGCAACATCTCCACCGAACAGGAGGCGGTGGAGGCACACGGAGGCCGTTTGTGCTATACCGAGGAGATTCAATTCAGCTCTTCCAGTATCATCAACGATCAGTTTGATGTTTTTTCGCCGGCGACCAAGGAGTTTTTGCGTCGTTTCAAAGAGACGCATCAGGCCGAGGAGATTATCAAAGCCTTGCAATCTCTGCAGGGGTTGCGAGTGTTGGTGGTGGGCGAGGCAATTGTTGATGAATATTGCTATGTGCAGCCGATGGGCATGGTTGGCAAAGGGGTCAATGTCATGGCCTGCCGTTACACCTCTACCGAACAGTTTGCTGGCGGTTCATTGGCGGTGGCCAACCATTTGGCTGGTTTTGTCGAGCGGATCGCGCTGTTGACCGGTTTGGGACAACAGGATCCCCATGAACCATTTATTCGTTCCAAGCTGGCAGCCAATATTGAGCCGGTTTTTCACTATTATGAAAGCGCGCCCACCCTGGTCAAACGTCGCTTTGTTGATGAAAACATGAACAAGCTTTTTGAGCTCTATTTTGGCGATGAAGAGCCGATGAGTGACAAGGTGGAGGAAGAGATCTGCCAATGGTTGGCCGAGCATGGGGCAGAGTATGATCTGGTGATAGTCCCTGATTATGGCAATGGTTTGATTTCGCCGCGCATAGTGGAGGCTTTAAGCCGTCATGCCCGTTATCTGGCTGTCAATACCCAGGTCAACGGTGGCAATCGTGGTTATCATGTGGTCACCCGCTATCCCCGGGCCGATTTTGCAGCAGTCAATGAGCCGGAGCTGCGCCTGGCGGCCCATGATCGTTTTGGCTCTTTGGAATCGCTGGCCCGTCGCATCAATGGGCAGATTCACAGTGCCTTTTTTGCGGTCACACGCGGTTCCGAAGGGGCTCTGTTGTGGGACAGCAAAATGGATCGACTGCATAGCATTCCTGCCCTTTCCACGCGGGTGGTGGATCGGGTCGGGGCGGGAGACAGCTTTTTGGCTTTTGCCAGTTTGGCGCTTGCTGGCGGTCTGGATCCTGAGATCTCGCTTTTTATCGGCAGTGTGGCCGCAGCTTTGGATGTGCAAATTGTCTGCAATCGGGAGCCGATCGAACCGCTTGCCTTGTATAAATATATGACCACCTTGATGAAATAATGAGCAGGGCTCCGGCAGAGAAGATTGTCTCTTCTCCGAGCACAGATTCTCCCGTTGCTGATGCGCTTGCCGCCCAGCCGCTGCGTCTGGGGATCGATTTGGACAACACTTTGATCTATCTGGATGGGCTGTTTTTTCAGCAGGCCCAGCAGCGTGGTTGGTTTCCGGCGCAACCTGTTTTGGATAAAACGGCGGTGCGTGAGGCGCTCCGGCAGCGAGCGGATGGGGAGAAGCTCTGGCAATCGTTGCAGGCGGAGGTGTATGGTCCGGCTTTGTGGCAGGCTCCGTTGATGGCGGGAGCGGACTCCTTTTTACGTCATTGTCGAGCGCAAGGGGTGGAATTGTTTATTGTCAGCCATAAGAGCCATCATGCGGGGCAGGGCAGCGAACGTGCAGATATACGCGCCACTGCCAGCGCCTGGTTGCGAGAACGGGGCTTTTTTCAGCCAGAGGGTTTGGCCTTTGCCCCGGAGCATGTCTACTATGAGGCGACGCGCCAGGAAAAATTGGCGCGTATTGGCCAATTGCAACTGCACTGTTTTATCGACGATCTGCCAGAGGTGTTGCTCGATCCGCATTTTCCGGCCAGTGTGCGTCCCATCTGGTTTAATCCGGCACAGCGCCCCGCTTTGCCAGGGATTGCCTCTTGTTGCCACTGGCAGGAGATGCAGCGCCATGTGTTTGTCTGAAGAGCATGTGCAACATCTTGTGACTTTGGTTGCGCAAGCTTTGGCGGAGCCGGTACAACTGTGTGCAATAGGCGGTGGGGGGAATCATCGTTTGTTGCGTTTGCGCACTGCCCGGCGTGAATATGCCTTGAAACATGATCCGCTGCCGGTAGGCAACGGTCGGGATCGTTTGGCGCAGGAGTGGCGGGCCATTACCTTTTTGCAGCAGCAGGGTGTGCATTGTCTGCCGCAGCCGGTGACCTGGTGGCCGGAAGAGCGTTGTGCTTTGTATCATTGGATTGATGGGCAGCCTGTTGGGCCGTTGGATGGCGCCCTGCTGGAGGAGATGCTCTCTTTTTTGCAGCGGCTTTTGCCACTGCAAGAGCTGCCGGAGGCCAAGGAGTTGCCTTTTGCCTCGGACTATTTTGCCCGGCCATCGGCGGTGCCGGAGCAGTTGCAGCGTCGTTTGCGCCGTTTGCGCGAGGGGCAGGAGGAGCCGCGCTTGTGCCAATTTTTGGATGAAGAGCTGCAGCCGTTGGCAGAGAGGGCCACGGTCTATGCCCAAGAGCAGCTTGCTGCACAGTGGCATCTGCCGGTGGGGTTGATACTGAGTCCCTCGGATTTTGGGATTCATAATCTGCTGCGTCGGGCGGATGGGGAGCTGATTTTTTTGGATTTGGAATATTTTGGCTGGGATGATCCGGTCAAATTAGGCTCTGATTTTCTTTGGCATCCGGCCATGCGTTGTTCTGTAGCGTTAGAGCAGCGTTGGCGGGCGGCCATGCAGCGCCTGGTGGCAACAAAAGATCCCGGCTTTCGGCAACGCTGGCAGGCGTTGCATCCGCTAAACGGTTTGATCTGGTGCCTGATTGTATTAAACCCCTTCCTGCCGGAGGGATGGCAGCGTTTGACCACCTCACAAAGCAAAGAGGAGCTGTTGCAGCAGCGATTTCATGTTGCCTGCCAGCGTCTGCAGCATATCAAGAAGGAATTGCCATGAGCGATGAGACAACTGAACCTTTGGACGAACGTTCCCGCTATTTGCGCCGTTTGGTTTTTCGGGCGATGCAGGGCGGTGGACGGGGCCATCCTGGTTCCGCACTCTCGTTGATCGAGATTGTGCGGGTATTGTATGACCATATTCTCCAGGTTCGGCCCGGCGAGCCGCAGTGGCCACAGCGTGATCGGTGTATTCTCAGCAAAGGGCACGGCTGTTTGGCGCTCTATGCCATACTGGCCGATAAAGGTTTTTTTCCGATGGAGGAGTTGGATCGTTTTTGTCGTTTGGATGCCATGTTGGGTGGTCATCCTGAGTTGGGAATGGTCCCCGGAGTGGAGGCATCCACTGGGGCTTTGGGTCATGGTCTTTCTATTGCTGCGGGGATGGCTTTGGCGGCGCAGCGCAAAGGGGAGACCCATCGGGTGATGGTGATTTTGGGTGATGGCGAGCTGGATGAAGGCTCGGTGTGGGAAGCGGCGATGTTTGCCGCCAAGCATCGCCTGCAACAACTGACGGCTCTGGTTGATTATAATAAATTGCAATCGTATGGTGCGGTAACCCAGGTCCAGCCTTTGGAACCTTTGGCTGATAAATGGCGTGCTTTTGGTTTTGCGGTGGCGGAAGTGGATGGACATGATCCAGAGGCGTTGCGCAGGTTGTTGCAACGTCTGCCTTTAAGCGAGGGAATGCCTTCAGCCATCCTCTGCCATACGGTCAAAGGCAAGGGGGTGCCGATGGCGGAGCACAATCCCGACTGGCATCATAAATCCAGCTTCAAAGCCGAGGAGCTGGCGCAACTGCAATCGGCACTGGGGAGTTAAGAGATGCGGCGCGTATGTTTGGATAGGGTTCATCAACTGGCTCGCCAGCAGCGGCAGATTATTTTTATTGGTTCGGATCTGGGCAGTGGCACTTTGGAGGCGATGCGCAAAGAGCTGCCCGAACAATTTTTTATGGAGGGGATTGCCGAACAAAATCTGCTGGGTGTCGCTGCCGGGATGGCCATGGAGGGATATATTCCCTATGTCAATACCATTGCCACCTTTTTGACCCGGCGCTGTCTGGAGCAGATTGTTGTTGATCTTTGTCTGCCCAATCTGCCGGTACGTTTGCTTGCCAACGGCGGAGGGTTGGTTTATGCGCCTCTGGGTCCGACCCACACCACTCAGGAAGATATTGCCCTGCTGCGCACCTTGCCTAATATGGCCATTGTCGCCCCGGCGGATGCTCCGGAGATGAGCCGTTTGATGGAGCAGAGTGTGGGTTGGCCGGGTCCGCTTTATATTCGTTTTGCCAAAGGGGGAGATCCTCTGGTCTCCCGGCCAGAGGATGGTTTTACGATTGGCCGGGCCATCTGTTTGCGTGCGGGCAGTGATGTGGTGATCATCAGTTATGGGGTGATGGTCAAACGGGCTTTGCAAACGGCAGAGCTGTTGGCGGCGGAGGGGATCTCTTGTGCTGTCTACAACTGTCATACCATCAAACCTTTGGACTCGGCGCTGCTTTCGGTCATGGCTGGCGTTCGTCTGGTGGTTTGTGCCGAGGAGCACTCTTTGATTGGTGGTTTGGGCAGTGCTCTTTTGGAGCTGCAGAATGAGGCCGAGATGCTCAAGCCAACCTTGCGTTTTGCCCTTCCGGATCAATTTTCCCACCGTTATGGTTCCCAGGATCAACAATTGGCAGGGGTCGGTTTGGAGCCGCCAGCGATGGCAGCACGTATCCGGCAACGTCTTACTTCCTTGATGTGACAGGAGAGCAAACATGTCCTTGCGTATTTTGTTGCTGGGTCATACCGGCAAGATGGGGCTGGCTTTGCAGCATGCTTTTGCTGGTTTGGGAACGGTGATTGGTTATAACTCCACGACGTTGAACGCCGCCGATCCTGAGGCGGTGGCAGAGGTGGTGCGCCATAATCAACCCGATCTGCTGATCAACACCATTGCCTTTTTGGGCATTGATCCTTGTGAAAAAGATCCCCTTTTGGCGCAGCAGATCAACACTCTTTTTCCGCGGCAGTTGGCTCAGCTTGCAGCCGAGTTGAATGCGGTGTTGATCCATTTTTCCACTGATGCGGTATTTCCTGATTTGGCCGAGGGGGCTTATACGGAGGAGATGTGTCCGCAACCGATCAATCTTTATGGCGCCAGCAAATGGATGGGCGATTGCATGGTCATGCACCATGCGCCACGTCATTATATTTTTCGCTTGCCACTGCTGTTTGGTCCGGCCAGCAAAGCCAACCAATTCATGGAGCGGATGTTAAGTTTGTTGGAGCAGGGGCGGCCCCAGTTGCGGGTTGCGGAGGATATTATCTCTTCGCCCTCCTATTCGCGGGATTTGGCGGCGGAAGTGCGTCGGGTTTATGCAGAGCGTTATCCTTGGGGAGTCTATCATCTGAGCAACAGCGGGACAGGCTCTTTGTATGAGTTGATGCACGAGGTGGGCAAACATCTGCAGATAGCCGAAAAGATTCACCCTGCCTCCTACCGGGAATTTCCCTCTTTGGGGGTCAAGCAGACCCGTACTCCGCTTGTCTCACTCAAATTACCTCCTCTGCGTCCCTGGCAGGAAGCGGTGGCAGCGTATTGTCAATTGTTGAAAGGAATGTCTGATGACTGATCAGTATATGATGGATGGCCACAAGATGATTTGGCACCCGGAGCGTGTGGCGGCCTGGATGAAGGGGGAGCCGATTGCGCCACTGCATATTGATACGGGGTTGAGCAAGGGGTGTAATATTCGTTGTGAATATTGTTTTGGTGCCCTGCAGCGCAACTCTTTTACCAAGGGGAAGGATTTGGTTTTTCCCAGAGAGGCGTTGTTAAATTTTATGCGTGACTCTGGCAAGGCTGGAGTGCGTTCCATGGCATTGATAGGTGAGGCAGAGCCTTTGCTCAATCCGGCTGTGTATGAGGCCATTGTGGTGGGCACGGAAGCCGGGGTGGATATGGCGGTAGGCACCAATGGTATTCTCTTGGATACAGGTCGTGATGGGGAGATGGCGTTGGAGCATTTGAAATGGATTCGCTTCAACATCAGTGCTGCCAGTGCGGAGAGCTATTTGAAGATTCATTCCAGCAAAGATTTTGCGAAGGCAATCAGCAACATTCGTTTTTGTACGGAGACCAAGGCGCGCAAAGGTTTGCCGGTCACGGTAGGCTTGCAGATGGTATTGACCCCCAACAATGTCAACCAGGTAGTGCCGTTGGCGCAGTTGGGCAAGGAGTTGGGGGTGGATTATCTGGTGGTCAAGCAGTGCAGCGACATGGTGGAAAATGAGTTGGGCATTTTTGAGCAGTTGGGGGTCTATTCCTCTTTTGAATCGTTGCTCAAGGCGGCTGAGGCAGAAAGTGCGGGCTCTTATCGGGTGATCGTCAAATGGGGCAAGATCATGAACCAGGGACGGCGCAATTATGATCAGTGTCTGGGTGTGCCTTTTTTGTTGTATGTCAGCGGTGATGGGCGCGTCTATCCTTGTGGTGGTTTTTTTGACAAGGAGGAGGAAAAATATCGCATGGGAGATCTGAAAGAGAGCTCTTTTATCGACATCATTGCCAGTGCCCGGTATCGGGAGGTGATTGAGCTGGTCAAGCAGATTGATGTGCATTCGCAATGCTATACCAACTGTCGCACCCATGCGGTCAATGATTTTGTCTGGCAATTGACCCATCCGCCGCAGCATGTCAATTTTGTCTGATGGCATTGGCGCACGGCCTGTTCTGTCAATTGTGTCTGATGGCATTGGTGCACGGCCTGTTCAGGGAGGCAAATGATGGGAGAGTTGGTTGATTTTATGGGCCTATTGCACAAGAGCACCAGGCGCGATTATCGCGAGCGGGTTTGTCAGCATGACAAGCCGCTTTTGGTGGAGAAGGCGTTGCAATATGCCTTTGATTATTGGGATGGGGATCGCAATACTGGATATGGGGGCTATCGCTATCTGCCCGGGCGTTGGACTCCGATTGCGCAGGCGATGATCGATCATTATCAGTTGCCGGAGGATGCGGCGATTTTGGATATTGGTTGTGGCAAAGGTTTCTTGTTGTATGAATTTATGCGTTTATTGCCCAAGGCGCGGGTGGCAGGTCTGGATATATCCCGATATGGGATCGAACAGGGTAAAGAGGAGGTCAAGCCTTTTTTGACCTGTGGCAATGCCATTGCCTTGCCGTATGCGGATCAATCCTTTGATCTGGTCATCTCCCTGGGGATGTTGCACAGTTTGACCAATTATGAGGTCTATGCTGCCTTGCGGGAGATTGAGCGGGTAGGCAGAGGCCATAAATGGGTGATGCAGGAGTCTTATCGCAACGAGCGGGAGCGGATCAACATGCTCAACTGGCAGTTGACCCAGCGCACCTATTTTCGGGTGGATGAGTGGGAGTGGTTTTTCAAGATGGCTGGATATACCGGGGATTATGGATATATCTTTTTTGAGTGATGCGGAATTGGTTGTTCTGGGTAGAGCGCAACTATTCACCCCCCAAAACGACTGGGGGTCCAGGGATTCCCTCCCTGGCCGGGTCCAGGGATGGAATCCAGGGCAATCGCATTTGAAAATCAGAAAATTATTATGGAGGTCCAGGAGGAGATTATCTCCTCCTGGTGGGTGCAGGGCAAAGCCCTGCTGGTAA
>NZ_RXIU01000119.1 GCF_004217665.1 Candidatus Magnetaquicoccus inordinatus
GCCGACGCGCTTTTTGCGTCGGCGCGGCGCGCCTAATGGAAGCAAGCTGCGCGGATTGGCGCGTATTATTGCGCCAACCCGCACAGTATCCCCATTGGGTTAGAGCTGGCGAGCCAGGACAGACATAAATAGCTACAGGAAGCGATGCTTTTCTGGTCGTTGATGTGAATCTGTAGATTTCCCGAATGCGTGCAGAACGGCCATAGGCAAAAATGGCTGCTGGTTGCGCACAGGGCCATGTAAATTGTTTTTTTCAGCACAGCAAGGATCACTTTCCGATGCAGTGGGTGATTGACTGGTGAGAGAGAACTCTGGTTTGCTGCAGCGTTTTCGCCAGCACGCCTTGCCATTGTTGGCGCATCGACAGCCCATTTTGGTTGCCGTATCAGGAGGAGCCGATTCGCTGGCCCTGCTGCATTTGCTGGTTGCCAGTGTAGCCGACCCGCACTTATCGCTGCATGTTGCCCATTTTAATCACGGTTTGCGCAACGATGCCGCCTTGGATGCCCAATTTGTGCAAGAGAGAGCTGCACAATTGCACCTCTCTTGTACAGTCGGTTGTTGGCAGGATAGGCCGTTAACCGGTAATCTTGCCGAACAGGCGCGCAGCGCTCGCTATCAGTTTTTGCTTGCCACAGCCCGACAGAGCGCAGCCTTTTGTGTCACCACCGGACATCATCAGGATGATCAGGCCGAAACCATTCTGGAACGATTATTGCGTGGCAGTGGTGTGCACGGCTTGCAAGCGATTTCCAGCAGTCGTCCGTTGGCAGAAGAGGTGGCACTGATTCGGCCACTGTTACCCTTCAGTCGTGCAGAGTTGCGCAATTGGTTGCAAGAGAGGGGGATTACATGGCGAGAGGATGCCAGCAACGCCCTTTTGGTGGCCCGTCGCAACAGGATTCGTCATGAGGTGATGCCTGTTTTGCAAAGTGTTGCCGATCCTGCATTGAGCAGTAGACTGGCGGCAACTGCCACGCGGATGCAGCAGACAGAGCAGGCACTGCAGTGGATGTTGGAACAGCTCTGGCCCACCTGGGAGCCACGACAGTTGGCAACAGGCGGCATCTCCTTGGCAATTGCTCCTTTGTGTGCGTTACCAGAGGAACTGCTTTACCGTTGTCTGCAACGCTGTCGGCAACAGTTGCCAGAAAAGGGGATGCCACTGGGGGCGCGTGCCGTAAACGGTTTTGTGCAGCGCTTGCATAGCCGAAAACGGCACTGGAGCATGGTTGTACAGGGCATGGTGATTGAACGACAGCAGGATCGTCTGCTGTTTCGTCTGCCTACTGGCCGCTGGAATTGAAAAAGGTTGCATTGCGGCAGGGTGTGGGCAAAGGAAACCATTGAACTTTTTTGCTGTTGCCCCTATCTTTCAACTTGTCTTAATTTTGTTTTCAGTGCTCATTGGCCGGGATGTTAACGGTACCTGGGAGGAAGTGGTTGAACGGGTTCTATAAAAATCTTTCCATGTGGATGGTGATTGGCCTGCTTCTGGTGATGTTGTTTAATTTATTCAACCAGCCAAGTGGGCGGGATCGCCATATACCTTTTTCTGATTTTCTGCACCAATTGGAATTGGGGCGTGTAACCGATGTCACCGTACAGGGGCGCACCCTTTCCGGTATGTTTTCGGATGGCAATCTGTTTTCTACCTATACTCCAGATGATCCCGATTTGATGCGGATGCTGCGGGAGAAAAAGGTGAATATTACAGCGCGGCCCCCGGAAGAGACCCCATTGTTGCTGACGGTCTTGATCTCCTGGTTTCCGATGTTGTTATTAATCGGGGTCTGGATCTTCTTCATGCGTCAGATGCAGGGTGGCGGTGGTCGGGGTGCCATGTCTTTTGGCAAATCCAAGGCCCGTGTCCTCTCCGAACAGCAATGCAAGGTTACCTTTGCCGATGTGGCCGGTATCGATGAGGCCAAAGAGGAGCTGCAGGAGATTATCGAATTTTTGCGCAGCCCACAGAAATTTCAACGGCTGGGCGGAAAAATTCCCAAGGGGGTGTTGCTGATCGGTCCACCGGGCACAGGTAAAACCTTGTTGGCCAGGGCCATTGCCGGTGAGGCCAACGTACCCTTTTTCAACCTCTCCGGATCCGATTTTGTGGAGATGTTTGTCGGAGTGGGTGCCGCCCGGGTGCGGGATATGTTTGAGCAAGGCAAAAAAAATGCTCCCTGCATCATCTTTATCGATGAGATCGATGCTGTGGGCCGTCACCGTGGTGCCGGTCTGGGAGGAGGGCATGATGAACGCGAACAGACCCTCAACCAGTTGCTGGTGGAGATGGATGGTTTTGAGTCCAACGAAGGGGTGATCCTGGTAGCCGCTACCAACCGCCCGGATGTGTTGGATCCGGCCCTGTTGCGTCCCGGTCGCTTTGATCGACAAGTGGCTGTTCCCAATCCTGATATTCGTGGTCGGACCCAGATCTTGACGGTGCATATGGCCAAATTGCCGTTGGCTGAGGCGGTGGATGCGGAGGTGATTGCACGCGGTACACCCGGCTTTTCTGGTGCGGATCTGGCCAACCTGGTCAATGAAGCGGCTTTGGGTGCGGCGCGCAGCGACAAGCAGTTTGTCGATATGGAAGATTTTGAGACGGCCAAGGATAAGGTCATGATGGGCAAACCGCGCAAGTCGGCGGTGATTTCCGAACAGGAACGGCGCACAACTGCCTATCATGAAGCAGGACATGCCATTGTCGCCAGTGTCATTCCTGGTACCGATCCCGTGCACAAAGTGACTATTATTCCTCGCGGTCGGGCTTTGGGTTTGACCATGCAGTTGCCCATGGAGGATCGTCATACCTACTCCAAACAGCAGTTGGATGACAACATCGCTATTTTGATGGGAGGTCGTTTGGCGGAAGAGCTGGTGTTGGGACAGATGACCACCGGTGCAGGCAATGATATTAAACGGGCTACCGATATCGCCTTTAGCATGGTGTGCCAATATGGGATGAGCAAACGTTTGGGACCGCTCACCTATGGCTCCAAGGAGGAGGAAATTTTCTTGGGCCGTGAGATTACCCAGCACAAAACCGTTTCCGAAGAGACCACGCGGTCGATTGATCAAGAGGTGCGGGAGATCATTGAGTCCAATCATGGACGTGCCCGGCAGATCCTGATGGATAAAATGGATGTGCTGCATCGGATGGCTGAAGCGTTATTGGATCGCGAGACCTTGGAGGCAGATGAGGTGTTGCGTTTGGTGGAAGGGTTGCCTCTGGAAGAGGCGCTCAGGCCGCGTGTGACCGCAGCTCCAGTGCCACCCTCAGAAAATAATGATAATCAGAAGAGTCCGCCGGGCGAAGGTTTTACCCCGCGTGCGGCTCCTCCGCATCCCAGCCAATCACCCTACGGTCCACAAAAACCAGGGGGATCCTCCTCATCGGGAGGTGGCAGCGAAAACGGATGAGCCAACAGAGCCAACCAGAGAGTTGGTGAATGGATCGTTACAGGCAGGCACTGCGGCAAGGCGCGTGCGCATGAGCGACGAAAAAGAGCAAGCAGAGAGACAAAGAGCGACCGCGTTCGCAACGGCGCAGAGCCACGCAGCAGATTTATGCACAAGCTCAGAGCAGCCCCTATTGCAGTGTGGTCGTTACTCTTTGGATCTGCGCCAACCACATCTGATGGGTATCATCAATGTAACCCCGGACTCTTTTTCCGGTGATGGTTTGGCGGGTTTTCAGCAACAGGCGGTCGCCCAGGGGCTGCGTATGGTAGCAGAAGGGGCAGATTTGCTGGATGTCGGTGGCGAATCGACCCGTCCCGGGGCGCAAGAGGTTTCGCTGCAGGAAGAGTTGGATCGGGTGATTCCGGTGATCGCGGCCCTGGTGTCCCAGGTGGATAGGCCCATTGCTGTGGATACCCGCAAGGCAGAGGTGATGCAGGCTGCTTTGCAGGCTGGTGCAACCATGATCAATGATGTCAATGGTTTGCAGGGGGTGAGCGAACAGTTTGCCCAACGGGTGCTGGCACCACGCCACGAGCCTATTGTGCTGATGCACATGCAGGGAGATCCGGCCACCATGCAGCAGGCTCCCTGCTATCAGGATGTGTTGGCCGAAGTGATCGATTTTTTGTCCGCACGGATCCGCTGGTGCGAAAAGCAGGGTATTGCGCGCCAACGTTTAATAGTGGATCCGGGGATCGGTTTTGGCAAGAAACAGGAGCATAATATGCTCCTGCTCTGCCATTTGCGCGCCTTAAAGGTGCTTGAGCTGCCGATTTTGTTGGGAGTCTCCCGCAAAAGTGTAATTGGCTGGTTAAGTGGAGAGCAAGAGCCGCAAAAGCGGGATGTGGGCAGCCATGTGCTGGCCGCATGGGCTGTTTTGTCGGGTGTGTCGATTATTCGAGTCCATGATGTACAAGGTGCTAGGCAAGCACTGGCTGTCGCGAATGGATTGCGACATGCTTGCCATGGTTTGCAAGTAGGGTAAACCGTATAAGTGGGCAATTGGTGTTGGATCATCATGCAAAAAAATGGTAACTATTCACCAGCCAAAACAACTGCGGGTCCAGGGAGGGCTCCTCCCTGGCAGAGTCCAGAGGCGGAGCCTCTGGGGTTTTGATTTTGATTTTTGCTTTTGGCGCGCCTTTCACACGAAGCCGACGCGCTTTTTGCGTCGGCGCGGCGCGCCTAATGGAAGCAAGCTGTGCGGATTGGCGCGCTTTTTTGCGCCAATCCGCACAGCATCCCCATGGGGGTAGAGCTGGCGAGCCAGCACAAACCTGAATAGTTACAAAAAATGTTGAATATGGTTGGTATGAGCGGCAGCAAGAAAGATCAAGGAAAACTGTTCGGAACCGATGGGGTACGCAGTCGGGCTAATATCTATCCGATGACTGCTGAACTGGTTTTGCGTTTAGGACGCGCCGCCGGAGTGGTGTTTCGTGGTCGTGAACGCACGCAAAATCGCCGTCATTCGGTGGTGATCGGCAAGGATACCCGTCTTTCCGGTTATCTGTTTGAATCGGCTTTGCGGGCCGGATTTACCTCGATGGGGATTCATTGCATCCAGGTCGGCTCTTTGCCCACCCCGGCCATCGCCTTTTTGACCCGTGCCTTGCGTGCCGATGCGGGGGTGATGATTTCGGCCTCCCATAACCCGTTTTATGACAACGGCATCAAATTTTTCAGTGCCAATGGTATGAAATTGCCCGACAGCATGGAGGGCGAGATCGAACAGTTGGTATGGGAAAATGATCTGGATCGTTATCAACCTTCAGCCCACGAGTTGGGCAAGGCGACGATCATTGATGATGCGGGTGGTCGCTATATTGAGTTTTGCAAGAACTGTTTTCCCAAAGAGCTGCGTCTGGATGGTCTGCGCGTGGTGGTGGATTGTGCGCATGGAGCCTCCTATAAGGTGGCTCCGGCAGTTTTTTGGGAGCTGGGAGCCGAAGTGGTTCCCATTGGCAATGCGCCCAATGGTTATAACATCAATGATGGTTTTGGTGCCCTGCACCCGGAGGCTTTGCAGAGAAAGGTTCAGGAGGTACGGGCTGACATCGGTGTGGCTTTTGATGGCGATGCTGATCGTTTGATGGTCTGTGATGAAAAAGGGCGCTTGCTCAACGGGGACCATGTTTTGGCCATGAGTGCCGTCGCCATGCAGAGAGAGGGCAGTTTGCGGGGAGGAGGGGTGGTGGCCACTGTCATGTCCAATCTGGGTTTGGAACGCTTTTTGACCCAGCATGACCTGCAGTTGATCCGTACCCGTGTGGGGGATCGCCATGTTTTGGAACGCATGATTCAAGGCGGCTACAACCTGGGTGGCGAACAGTCCGGCCATATGATCTTTCTGGACAAAAACACCACCGGCGATGGCATTGTTTCGGCACTGAAAATATTGGAATTGATGGCATCCAGTCGGCGTCCGCTCTCCGAGCTGATTACCGGCATGGAGATTGTGCCCCAGGTGTTGCAAAATGTGGTGGTTGCCAACGATCGGGATCCGCTCTCCCATCCAGAGGTAAAAGAGGCCATTGCCGAAGCAGAGCGTACCCTGGCGGGGAGTGGTCGAGTTTTGGTGCGCAAATCGGGGACAGAGCCGACAGTGCGCGTCATGCTGGAGGGGGATAATCAGGAGCGGATTGAGGTGATGGCCAGCGAATTGTGCCAAATGATTCAACGGGTGGCTGGATTGGCCAGGGACGAGTAGGCATGATGATACAACAGAGCCCTTGCTGTGGCAGGCAAGAGGCTGCAGATCAATCTGTTTTTTCGGTGTAGCGCCGGGATTTGGAACGAAGATGATTGCAATAACACTACCGGATGGTACGGTGAAAGATTTTGCGCAACCGCTCTCTGTGGCAGAGGTGGCGGCGGCTATTGGTCCTGGTTTGGCGCGTGCGGCGCTGGCCGGAATTGTCAATGGTCAAGCGGTGGATTTGACTTATCGTTTGACTGAATCGGCGCAAGTCTCATTGATTACCGCTGCCAGTGAAAGCGGTTTGAAAATTATCCGTCATTCCACCAGTCATCTGTTGGCGCAAGCGGTAAAGGAGCTTTTTCCCAGCGCACAGGTCACGATTGGTCCGGCTGTGGACAATGGATTTTATTATGATTTTGCCTTTGAGCGTCCCTTTACGCCCGAAGATTTGCAGGCTATTGAAAAGCGGATGCAGGAGTTGGCACAACAGGCTTTGCCGGTGCGACGGGAGTTGATGGATCGGGATGCAGCGATTGATTTTTTCCGTGCTCAGGGGGAGCATTTCAAGGCAGAGATCATCAGCGAAATTCCTGCCGGAGAGGCGATCTCTCTGTATCGGCAAGGGGATTTTATCGATCTCTGCCGTGGTCCGCACGTGCCGGATACCGGCTATCTGAAAGCATTCAAATTGCTTTCCGTGGCGGGGGCCTATTGGCGTGGTGATGCGCGCAACCAACAGTTGCAACGGGTGTATGGTACGGCTTGGCCGGACAAAAAGGCCCTGGACAGCTATTTGACGCAGATGGAAGAGGCAGAAAAGCGAGATCATCGCCGTTTGGGCAAAGAGTTGGATCTTTTTTCCCTCCATGAAGAGGCTGGTGGTGGTTTGGTATTCTGGCATCCAATGGGTGCCCGTGTGCGCCAGGTGATCGAGAATTATTGGAAAAAAATGCACCAGGAGGCGGGATACGAAATGCTGTATACGCCGCACATCGCCAATCTGGAGTTGTGGCGGACCTCTGGTCATCTTGATTTTTATCGGGAATCGATGTTTGGTGCCATGCTGGTGGATGAACAGCCCTACCAACTGCGGCCCATGAATTGCCCTTTTCATATTTTGATCTATAACTCCCATCTGCATTCGCACCGTGATTTTCCGATGCGCTGGGCGGAGTTGGGAACAGTGTATCGCTATGAGATGTCAGGGGTGCTGCATGGACTGTTTCGGGTACGAGGCTTTACCCAGGATGATGCGCACGTCTTCTGCCGTGAAGACCAGATCGAGAGTGAAATTTTGGCCATCCTTGATTTGACTTTGGCTACCCTGAAGCGTTTTGGTTTTCAGGAGTTTGAGGTCAATCTTTCCACTCGGCCCGGCAAATCGGTGGGTTCCGATGCGATTTGGGAAAAAGCGACTGTCGCTTTGCGACATGCTATTATGGCCCGTGATCTCAAATTTATTGAAGATGTGGGCGGTGGTGCCTTTTATGGTCCAAAAATCGATGTCAAGATTACTGATACGATTGGTCGTAAATGGCAATGCTCGACAATTCAATTAGACTTCAATTTGCCAGAGCGATTTGATATATATTACATTGGCGAAGATGGAGGGCGTAAACGGCCTATTATGATCCATCGCGCCTTGCTGGGATCGTTGGAACGCTTTTTTGGCATCCTGATCGAGCACTATGCAGGATATTTTCCCGTCTGGTTGGCCCCGGTGCAAGCGGTGGTGGTGACCATCACTGATGAGCAGAACGATTGGGCAACAGAGGTTCGGGATCGTTTGCGTCAACGCGGTTTACGTGTGGAAGCCGATCTGCGCAGCCAGAAGGTGGGTTATAAAATTCGTGAACACACCTTGAAAAAGGTGCCCTGGTTGCTGATAGTAGGTGACCAGGAGAAAAGAGAGGGGACGGTCAATCCACGTGATTGTGCTGGCAAGACCTATGGCGCAGAGAGTGTGGAAGCTTTTGCTGACCGGCTTCTGGAAGAGGCAACCAAACATTAAATGGAGAGAATACCATCGCCAAACCACCTTTAAAACCCAGACCGCCAGCGCCGGCACCACATCATGCGCCAGCCGCTCCGACGGCCCCTTCTGCGCCCGCTGCCGCCGATACCGTGCGGATCAATGAGCAGATTCGGGTTCCTGAAGTGCGCCTGATCGACGAAAAGGGCGAACAGGTCGGTATCGTCAGTCGGCAAGAGGCCCTTGCCCGTGCCATGGAGGCCAGCCTGGATCTGGTCGAAGTGGCGCCGCAAGCCCGTCCGCCGGTCTGCAAAATTATGGATTATACCAAATTCAAGTACCAGAAAGCGGTACGCGAACGTTTGGCACGCAAAAAACAAACGCGCATCGATATCAAGGAGATCAAGTTTCGTCCTGCGACCGATGTGCACGATTTTGAAGTCAAAATTCGCAGTATCCGCAAGTTTTTGGAAGATGGCGACAAGGTCAAATGCACCTTGCGTTTTCGTGGTCGGGAGATGGCCCACCAGGATCTGGGAATGGCTCTGCTGATCCGGGTAAAAGATGTTTTGGGGGAAGAGGCCAAAGTGGAACAGCCCCCAAAATTGATGGGGCGTCAGATGACCATGGTTTTGGCACCCGCTTCTGGTGGAAAAAAAGCCGCTGCCGCTTCTGGCATGGTTGACGACGAGCTGGATGAATCATAAATATATCCGCCGCGACTCTATTGCAGTGACAGGGTGCGGCAGAGTAATCGGATTGGTGCGGTCGGCCAATCTTCCTGTTGTTGGTGTATGCGGCATGCTTTTTCGAGCAAGCCTGCCGCACGTTTAAGGAGTGGATAACCAATCATGCCCAAAATCAAAACCCATCGGGGCGCAGCCAAACGGTTCAGAACCACCGGCTCCGGTAAATTGTTGCGCAATAAAGCCTATAAGCGGCACATCCTCACCAAAAAAAGCCCGAAACGGAAACGCAATATGGTGGGGGTGGATATGGTGGCAGATGTCGATCAAGCCGCTGTGCGCCGGATGCTGCCCAACTTGAACCTGTAATTTTCACGATTTTTGCAAGGAGATACGGCTATGCCGCGAGTCAAGCCGAGCGTACCAGCGCGTGCGCGTCATAAAAAAGTTCTCAAGTTGGCCAAAGGGTATCAAGGCCGCAACGGCAGTTGCTACCGCATTGCCCTGGAGAAGGTGGAAAAAGGGCTGCAATATGCCTATCGGGATCGCAAAAATCGCAAACGGGAGTTTCGTGCTTTGTGGATTGCCCGCATCAATGCTGCTACCCGTTTGAGCGGACTCTCTTACAGCCGTTTCATGGATGGTCTGACCAAAGCAGGCATCGATTTGGATCGTAAGGTGTTGGCTGAATTGGCCGTTTCCCAGCCGGAAGCCTTTGCCGAGTTGGTGCAAAGTGCCAAAAGCGCGGTGGCATAATCAGCCGAACAATGCGTGAACAACTGCAAGCTTTACAAGAAGAGGCATTGACCCGGCTCCAGGAAGCCGGGTCGCTTGCCGAATTGGAACAGATCCGTGTACAGATTCTGGGTAAAAAGGGCGCTTTAACCTCGTTATTGCGTGGTTTGTCTGAGGTCAGTGCGGCAGAGCGCCCGTTGTTGGGAGAGCTGGCCAACCGCTTGAAAGATGCCTTCAACGAGATGCTGCAACAGCGGCTGCGCCTTTTGCAAGAAGAGGAGCTGTCGCGGCGTCTGGCAGCGGAACGGATCGATGTCACCTTGCCTGGTCGTACTCCTCCATTAGGGGGGATCCATCCCATTAGTCGCGCTTTGGGCGAGATCACCACCATTTTTCGCAGTATGGGGTTTCCACCGGCGACCGGTCCCGAAGTGGAAGATGATTGGCATAATTTTGCGGCGCTCAATATTCCAGACGACCATCCTGCGCGTGAGATGCATGATACCTTCTACCTGCCTCCCGGCAGCAAGGGGGAAAAGCGTTTGCTGAGAACCCATACCTCAACCGTGCAGATTCGGGTGATGGAAAATCGTAAACCTCCCTTGCGCGTTATTGCTCCTGGTAAGGTATTTCGTTGCGACTCTGATCTGACCCATACCCCCATGTTTCACCAGGTGGAGGGTTTTTTGGTGGACGAAGGGGTCCATTTTGGGCAATTGAAGGGGATTCTGGAGCGTTTTTTGCGACTGTTTTTCGTCCGGGAGATGCCAGTACGTTTTCGCCCCTCCTTTTTTCCCTTTACGGAACCATCGGCGGAAGCCGATATGGGTTGCCTGTTTTGTGATGGTCGTGGCTGCCGTGTCTGCAAGGGAACAGGTTGGATTGAAGTTCTGGGTTGTGGTTTGATCCATCCGGCGGTATTGGAAAATGTGGGTATTGATCGGGAGCGCTATTCTGGTTTTGCCTTTGGCATGGGTGTCGAGCGCTTGGCTATGCTGAAATATGGTATCCAGGATTTGCGTCTGTTTTTTGACAACGATCTGCGTTTTCTGCAGCAGCATGCCCGGTTATAAATGGTTTTGGTAACTATTCACTATTCACCACCCAAAACTATTGCGGGTCCAGGGAGGGCACCTCCCTGGCCGGGTCCAGGGATGGAATCCCTGGGATTTTGTTTTTAATCTTTTGCCTTTGGCGCGCCTTTCATAACAAGCCGACGCGCTTTTTGCGTCGGCGCGACGCGCCTAATGGAAGCAAGCTGTGCGGATTGGCGCGCATTTTTGCACCAATCCGCACAGCATCCCCATGGGGGTAGAGCTGGCGAGCCAGCACAAACCTGAATAGTTATCGGTTTTGGTCTATTCAGATTGCCTGGATGATCCGCACCCTCCAGCAAGGCACTGTCGATGACAAAGCTTGCGTGACACAGCGGACAGAGTGCAGATGAGAGGGGTAGCGACGTTCAGAGTTGTTTTCCGTTGCGGTTGTAAAAACAGTATATCACAAAAGATCTCTTTTGAATATACTCTGTGTTTTGTACAAGAGGAATCATGAGTATTGCTGTTGCTATTTTAGGGGCCACAGGTTATACCGGTGGTGAGTTGGTGCGTCTTTTGGCGCGCCATCCCCATGCCGAGATTGTGCATGTCACTTCGGAGCGCTATGCCGGCAAACCATTGCGGCAAGCCTTTCCGCATTTGCGCAGCCTTCCC
>NZ_RXIU01000012.1 GCF_004217665.1 Candidatus Magnetaquicoccus inordinatus
GCGCGCCTAATGGAAGCAAGCTGTGCGGATTGGCGCGCATTTTTGCGCCAATTCGCACAGCATCCCCATGGGGGTAGAGCTGGCGAGCCAGCACGAACCTGAATAGTTACGTATGCGCTTTAGCTTGTCTGGGGCTTGCGCAACAGGCGCAGACCATTGGCAATCACCAATAAACTGGCACCCACATCGGCAAAGAGGGCCAGCCACAGATTGGCCAGGCCAAAGAGAGCCAAAACAAAAACCCCTCCCTTGAGAAAAAGGGCCAGAAAGATATTCTGGCGCAAAATGCGGTTGGTCGCCCGACTCAATCGTAAAAAGAGTGGCAGCTTGCGCAGATCATTTTGCATCAATACCACATCGGCTGTCTCCATGGCAGTTGCTGTGCCTTGCCCCATGGCAAAAGAGAGCGTGGCCTGGGCCATGGCCGGAGCATCGTTGATGCCATCACCAACCATGCCGACATGCGCATGTTCTTGCAACAGTTGTTGGATGATCTGTCGCTTGTGCTCCGGCAGACATTCGGCATGGATCTGCTGAATAGGAGTCTGCTGGGCGATGGCTTGGGCTGTGGCCTGGTTGTCGCCGGTCAGCAGAACCAGAGCGATATTTTGTTGCTGCAGTTGCTGCAGAGTCTCTTTGCTGTGGACTCGCAATTGATCGGCAAAGGCAAAAATGGCCAAGGGAGTCTCGGCGTGGGCAAGAATGACTATTGTTTTTGCTTGTGCGCTCAACTGCTGCATGGCCTGCTGACAGGATGCGAGATCCAGAGAGAGGGAGCTGATCCAGCGTGGGGTACCCAGATAATAGGTTTGTTGCTCGATTTGGGCGGTGACACCCTTGCCGGGAAGGGCGCGAAAGTGGCTGATGTCGGGCAGGGGAGCAGCCTTTTCTTGCCAGGCTTTGCTGATGGCTTGTGCCAGGGGATGTTCGGAGTGGCTTTCCATGGCGGCAGCCAGGCGCAGCAGCTCTGCAGCAGGGAGAGAGTCCAAGGGGAGCAGATCGGTCAGGGTCAGTGCGCCGTTGGTCAAGGTGCCGGTTTTATCGATAGCCAGGGCCTGCATGCGGTAGCCATTTTCCAGATGGACTCCCCCTTTGATCAAGATTCCTTGGCGGGCAGCGGCGGTCAGGCCGCTGACCAGGGTGACCGGGGTGGAGAGTACCAGGGCGCATGGGCAGGCGACAACCAGGAGAACCAGAGCATTATACAGAGCAAACTCCCAGGTGTGTGCAGAGAGCAGGGGAGTCAGCAGGGCGGAGAGCAGGGCGCAGAACACCACAGCCGGCGTATAATAACGGGCAAAACGATCAATAAATTGTTGCATGGGGGCCCGTTGCGCTTGAGCCTCCTGGATGGTGGCGATGATGCGCGCCAGAGTAGTATGATCACGATCGGCGTTGACCTGGCACTGCAAAGCGCCATATTGATTGATGGTTCCGGCATACAAAGGATCACCGGGCTGTTTTTCTACGGGCTGACTCTCTCCGGTGATGGGGGCTTGATTGACACTGGAGTGGCCAGAGGTGACGATGCCGTCCAGGGGGATACGTTCTCCGGGGAGGATGCGGATGATGGCCCCGGGTTGGATCTCTTTGACCGGAGTGCGTTGCCACTGGTTGGGGGAGATTTGCAGCAGGGCCTCTTCTGGGGCCAGGGTCAGCAGTTCGCTGACGGCGCGGCGGGCCTTGGCCAACGATTGGGCTTCGATTCGCTCTGCCAGGCCAAAGAGAAAGATCACCATGGCGGCCTCCGGCCATTGACCGAGGATGATGGCGCCGATTACCGCCAGGCTCATCAAAAAATGGATATTGAGGGTCAAGAGACGCAGGGCGCGCCAGCCTTTGCGCAGGGTGTTTTGGCCGCCGCTGACGATGGCAAACAGGGCAAGCAGGCGAATGGGCCAGCTTTGTTCATCACTGCCACTCCAGGCCAGCGCTTCAGCCGCCAGAGCCGCTGTACCAGAGAGCGCAAGGGGCAGGCTGTTTTGCCAGGTGAAGAGAGGTTCCTGGTGAGCAGAGGTGTGGTGGTCAGCGCTCTGCCTTTCAATGGCCGGCATGGCAATGGCTTGCAGGGCAGCCAGGATCTGTTCGCGTTTGCCTCCCTGGTGGGTGACAGTCAACTGTCTGTGCAGAAAATCAAAATGCAGTTGGCGGATTCCCGTACAGCTTCGCAACTGGTTGCGAATCAGCTCCTCTTCACTGCTGCAACAGAGGTTGGCAATATGAAAAACATAACGGTCAGCGCTGCTCTGCGCAGACTCCAGAGTCTCCACAGAGCTGTTGCTGTTGTTGGTTGTGGCGGTACAGGTAGCCAGACGACAACAGGAGGAGGTGGCATCTTGGGCCATAAGAAGAGTCCTGTCAAAAAGGGGTCAGAAGGATTATAAACGAGTAGACACCCTGAAGTAGCTATAGGGTCAAGCAAAAAATGGCTTAGGGAGAAGAAAAATGCGGATTGGTGAATTGGCACGACGGACCGGCTGTGAGGTGGAGACGGTACGCTATTATGAGAAGGAGGGGTTGTTGACCATACCGCAGCGGGATGGCTCTGGTTATCGCAGCTATACGGGGCAGCAACTGGAGGAGTTGCAATTTATTCGCCATTGCCGCTCCTTGGGGATGCCGTTGGCAGAGATCAAAGCGCTGTTGCGTTTTCGCTATCATCCGCAGTGGGATTGTGCAGGGGTGAATGCGATTCTGGATACGCAGATTGCCCGCGTGCAGGAGCAGATGCGTGGGCTGCAGAGTTTGTTGGAGCAGTTGCATCTGTTGCGCATGGAGTGCGCACATCGGCAGCAGGCCGGGGAGTGTGGAATTATGAAAAATCTCAATCAGGCAGCCAAGGGGGAGCCTTGTTTATGCCATCCGTTGCCGGAGGGGTGTGCTTAAATTTTATGTATATCAGGGATAAATAGCCAATTAGTGATGGCGCAGTTCCAGTAGCTATTCCGCTTGCGCAAAGCGGTATGATTGCCCTCTTCCAGCTTCAAATATATCCAACCCCTCCGGTCTTAGCATACTGCCATTTTTGCTGCTTCGACACAAGAAAAATTTTGCTGCGCTGCAAAAAAATGCGTTGGCACATCAGAGTATTTGTTTATAATCACATCGATGAGAGGGTGGGGTTTGGGGCTATCATTTATTTTTATAAATGTAAGTATTATCCGGTTATAATATTAGGGTTTCATAATATGCAATCCGGTGTCAGGATTGGGATGATTGCACTGCTCCAAGGGAGGAGAGCATGACAGGAGTAAACCAAGCCGGAAGAGGAGAAAACAGCGCCCAGACAGGGACAAACCTTGTCGCCACTCCGCAACTGCCCAGCCGGATCTGGCAGCAGGCTCTCTCTGCCGCAAAAATCGAACGGGATCCGGTTCAGGAACAGGCTTTGCCTTTGCTTGATCAGGTGGTCAACCAGTTCATGCGTCCTGTGCAGCGCACCGTTTGGCGGGGAGTGGAGGTGTGGCGTGGTCTGCTGGAGAGCCAACCAACCATGCGTGGCATCTATCTGCATGGTGATGTGGGACGCGGCAAATCCTATCTGATGCAGCTTATTTTTGAAGCCGTGCCCATTGCCGAAAAACGGCGCGTCCATTTTCATCCTTTTATGGAGGAGCTGCATCAACGCTTGCATCAGGCCGAACCACCGGCCAATGTGGATCTGATGCTCTATATTGCCAGTCAAATTGCCGCGCAAGCACGCTTGCTCTGTTTTGACGAGTTTTATATCACTACCATTGCCGATGGTGTATTGTTGGGTCGTTTGCTGGAATCGCTCTTTCTTTGTGGTGTGACTGTCTGTGCCACCAGCAACTGGGCGCCCGATGATCTTTTTCAAGGCGGATTTAATCGAGGGAGTGTTTTACCGTTTATTGCCCTGATCAAAAAACGCATTTTGGTTTGTGAACTGACCCAGGGCAAGGATTGGCGCCGCCAGGCGGCTATTCGCAGCGGTTGTACGCTGCTTGGCCCGGAACAGCTTTTTCTGCGTTTGACCAGCAGACAGCCCGAAAATACAACCCTGATATTGCGACATACTCCGGTCCCGGTGTTGGCGATGGCCGATGGGGTGTTCTGGTTTGGCTTTACCGCTCTCTGCAGCAGTATGTTGGGCAGAGCGGAATACATTACTCTCTGCAAACAAGCAAAAATTTTGATTGTCAGTGCACTGCCGCGTTTGAGTTGCGAGGATGCCGATACTGCCATGCGCTTTGTGGTGTTGGTGGATCTGCTCTACGAACAGCGCATTCCGCTGCGGGTCTACAGTGCGATTCCGTTGGAAGAGATCTGTTATAACGATGAGATTGCTTTTGCCTGGCGGCGAGCGGTCTCACGTGTGCACGAACTTTGCCGGACCGGGGTGATTCCTCTCGAATAGCCCGATTCTTGGCATCATTGTTGTTACGCCTCCCCCACAAGGTGTTGGCAGGTTGCTTGTTTTTTTACACACTCCTGAGCCGCGAAGGAGCGACTTATGACCGCACAAACGATCACCATTCGTGACAACCGCACCAACCGTGAGGTGGATTTTCCCATCATGCACGGTAGTGAAGGGCCTGATGTCGTTGATATCAGTAGCCTCTACAAAGAGTTGAACCTTTTTACCTATGATCCCGGCTTTCGTTCTACCGCCTCCTGTCAAAGTCGGATCACCTTCATCGATGGTGAAGAGGGTGTTTTGTTGTATCGCGGCTATCCCATCGAAGAGTTGGTGGAAAAGTGTGACCATCTGGAGGTCTGTTATCTGTTGCTCAACGGCGAGCTGCCTAGCAAAAAGCAGGGGCTGGAGTTCAAAAAAACAGTCGCAAAGCATACCATGATGCACGAACAGTTGTTAAAACTGTATAATGGTTACCGTCGTGATGCCCATCCCATGGCTATTGTTTTGGGTGTGGTGGGTGCCCTCTCCGCCTTCTATCATGACTCGTTGGATATTCGTGATCCCCGTCATCGTTTGATTTCCGCCTTTCGGATTATCGCAAAAATGCCTACCATAGCGGCGGCGGCTTATAAATATTATACTGGTCAGCCGTTCATGTATCCGCGCAACGATCTGGGCTATGCCGAGAACTTTCTCTATATGCTCTTTGCAGTGCCTTGCGAAGAGTATAAAGTGTCGCCCACCTTGGCGAGAGCTTTGGATCGGATTATGATTTTGCATGCCGATCATGAACAGAATGCCTCCACCTCCACGGTACGCTTGGCCGGATCGTCACAGGCCAACCCCTTTGGGGCCATTTCTGCAGGGGTTGGTTCGTTGTGGGGACCGGCACATGGGGGGGCAAATGAAGCGGTCTTGAAAATGTTGCACACCATTGGATCGTGTGATCGCATTCCCGAGTTTATCAAACGGGCCAAGGATCCCAATGATCCTTTTCGTTTGATGGGGTTTGGTCATCGGGTCTACAAAAATTATGATCCACGGGCAAAAATTTTGCGTCAGACTGCGCATGAGGTGTTGAACGAAGTGGGATATGGCAATGAGCCATTGCTGCATATTGCCTTGGAGTTGGAAGAGTTTGCTTTGCGCGATGAATATTTTATCCGCAAAAAACTCTATCCCAATGTGGATTTTTATTCGGGTCTGATTTTGTCGGCCATGGGCATACCGGTCAACATGTTTACGGTGATTTTTGCTGTATCGCGCTGCATTGGTTGGATTACCCAATGGAACGAAATGATCTCTTCCGATGAAGGTATCGGGCGTCCGCGCCAGTTGTATGTCGGACATCAACGCCGGTCGGTTCCGGATGCAGAGCAAAGAGGATGAGGAGAGGTGGATGAGTAGAGCGGGGAGCACTCGATTGGTGGTTGGCGGCAATAGGCTTGCTTCAATAATAGCACTCTGTTGTGCGGCCACTGTGGCGGGTCAAATCTCCCCCGCTCTTGCAGCATCTTCTGTTGTGGTGGGGACTGGGCAGGATCACTGTTATAACTATCGCAGTGAGATTCCCTGTCCCCGCCGAGGCGAACCCTACTATGGGCAGGATGTGCAACACTCCGGTAAACCGGCGCAATATCGTGATCCTGGTGATGGTACTATCATTGATTTGATGACAAATCTGACCTGGAGCAGAGCGGTAGACAGCCGCAAACTGACTCCAGAGGAGGCGCAGCAACAAGCGCAACAACTGCGCATCGGTGGTTTTAGCGATTGGCGTGTGCCGACTATCAAGGAGCTCTATTCCTTGATTGATTTTCGCGGTTATACCGGTTTTGAGATCGACAATGTCGAGATGAAACGGGTTCCAGCCAATGCCATTCCTTTTTTGAATACTGATTATTTTAACTTCCGCTATGGCAATATTCGTGCTGGCGAGCGTTATATAGATGCGCAATGGCTTTCCAGCACCCCTTATGTCAGCACCACCATGCGTGGCGATAAGACCATTTTTGGGGTTAATTTTGCCGATGGTCGGCTCAAGGGTTATGGCTATCTGCCTCCCGGAAAAAAGGCAGAGGCAAAGCGTTTTTATGTACGCTTTGTCCGTGGTGCTCCCTATGGTCTCAATCAATTTCAGGATAATGGCGACGGTACCATTACCGATCACTCTTCTGGGTTGATGTGGAGTCAGCAGGATAGTGGCAAAGGGATGAAATGGGCCGATGCTTTGCAATATGCGGCCAACAGTCAATTGGCTGGTTTTCGCGATTGGCGTCTGCCCAGTGCCAAAGAGTTGCAATATATCGTCGATTATACCCGCTCCCCGGAAACCAGTAATTCCGCTGCCATTGATCCCATTTTTCACTCTACGCCGATTCGCAACGAAGCGGGCAAACGTGACTTTGCCTATTACTGGAGCTCCACAACCCATCTGGACGGCCCACAACCGGGTCGTGCTGCCGTTTATGTCGCTTTTGGCCGGGCCATGGGGCAGATGAAGGGCAAATTTATGGATGTGCATGGCGCTGGAGCACAGCGCAGTGATCCCAAGGAGGGAGAAGCTCGGATCCAGGGACCGCAAGGGGATGTGCAGCGCATTCTCAATATGGTCCGTCTGGTGCGGGGCGGAGAAAAAGTGGTACCGGAGATGTTGCCGGTGCGCGATGGCAAAGGCTATCCAGAGGTGCGGCGCATTCTGGAGGAGGAGGGGGATGATCTGCCCAGCGAAACCCTGGTTCCCCCGCGACCGGTGGCACCGGTTGAGGGCAAAGCTGCTGCCGGCAAAGCGGCTGCACAGCACCATAAAAATCCCGCTCCCCGCTCAGAAGCAGATGCCGCTGTCAACAATAAAAATCCTCCACTGCGTTCAGAAGCCGAAGGCGCTGCACCTTCGCCGCCACGAGTGGAGCCAGAGGGGCGTCCTCCTGCACCGCGTTCAGAGATGAACTCCCGTCCGCCACCACCGCCACGTGCTGAAGGACAGATGCGTTCGTCACCACCGCCGCGTGCTGAAGGACAGATGCGTCCGCCACCGCCGCCGAGGGTGGAGGGAGATTCTCCGCCGCCACCACGTGGTGAAAGCGAATCCCGTCCTGCTTCCCCTGAGCGTTAGGAGTCAAGCAAGAATCTTTTGCGCCGCTTGTGCCGGATTGTACTTGCTGTGCCCGGCGCAAAAAGATGCGCTGTCAGTATGTTCAGCTTTGCCCAACACTGCGGGTGGAGCAATGGTGAGGCAATAGCGCCAAGTTGTTTGTACCGGGTTCCTCTGTGCCAGATGTGGGCTTGCCGAGAGGTGCATTGCGCTGGCCTCGACTTGATTGCTCTGCTGCTTTCGGGAGTTTGTACCGATGATTGCTCTGCTGATTCGTTGGTCATGCCGCAATGTGGTGTTGGTGTTGTTGGCAACGCTGCTGTTGCTGGCTGTGGGCAGCTATGCTTTGCTGCGAATGCCTTTGGATGCCATTCCCGATCTGTCGGATGTGCAGGTGATTTTATACAGTGACTATCCTGGACAGGCACCACAGGTTGTAGAGGATCAGGTCACTTACCCTTTGACCACGGCCATGCTCTCTGTTCCTCGTTCCAAACTGGTGCGGGGATTTTCCTTTTTTGGGGCCTCCTTTGTCTATGTGATTTTTGAGGATGGCACCGATATCTATTGGGCGCGCAGCCGGGTCTTGGAATATCTTAATTTTGCGGCACGGCGCCTGCCTGCCGGGGTCAGTCCAACCTTGGGTCCCGATGCTACCGGGGTCGGTTGGGTGTTTCAATATGTTTTGCAGGCCAAGGATCGTACCTTGGCCGAGTTGCGTACCCTGCAGGATTGGTATCTGCGCTACCATTTGGCCAAGGCAGAGGGGGTGGCGGAGGTGGCCAGTGTAGGCGGCTATGTGCAGCAGTATCAGGTGGTTGTCGATCCACAGGCCTTGCAGGCCTACAACATTCCCCTGTCGCGGGTTACCCAGGCCATTGCCATGAGCAATCGTGATGTGGGTGGTCGGGTGGTGGAGATGGCGGAAACCGAATATGTGGTGCGTGGACTCGGTTATCTGCGCGGCAGCGAGGATATTGAAAAAATTGTCTTGAAAGAGGAGAAGGGTATTCCGATACGGGTGCGCGATATTGCCCGTGTGGAGTTGGGGCCGGATGAACGGCGTGGCTTGGCGGAGCTCAATGGCGAAGGAGAGGTGGTCAGCGGCATTGTTTTGCAGCGTTATGGGCAGAACGCCTTGGCGGTAATCGACAATACCAAGGCCAAATTGGCCGAATTGGCTGGGGCACTGGGTGAAGGTGTCGAGGTGGTGGCCCTTTATGACCGTTCGCAATTGATTCGTCGAGCGATACAGACGCTCGAAAAGACTCTTCTGGAAGAGAGTCTGATTGTGGCAGTGGTTTGTATCCTGTTTTTGCTGCATTTACGCAGTGCTTTGGTGGCTATTTTGCTTATGCCGGTTGGGGTGTTGATTGCCGTCCTGCTGATGCAATGGTTGGGGATGACCTCCAATATTATGAGTCTGGGTGGGATTGCCATTGCTGTGGGGGCGATGGTCGATGCAGCGATTGTGATGATCGAAAATGCCCATAAGCATTTGGAACGGGCTCCACCTGGTGTGGATCGCAAACAGTTGTTGCTGACTGCCGCCAGTGAAGTGGGGCCGCCTCTCTTTTTCAGTTTGTTGATTATCACCGTCTCTTTTTTACCGGTGTTTGCCTTGGAGGCGCAAGAGGGACGTCTGTTCAAACCGTTGGCCTTTACCAAAACTTTTGCCATGGGTGGGGCGGCATTATTATCAATCACCCTGGTCCCGGTGTTGATGATCTTGTTTGTGCGCGGAAAAATCATTCCAGAGGCAAAAAATCCTCTCAACCGTCTGTTGATTTGGCTCTATCGCCCGCTCATCAAACTGGTGTTGCGCTTTCGTAAAAGTGTGATTCTCTTGGCGCTGTTGTTGATGGTGGCGACTGTGCCGGTGGCACAGCGTCTGGGCAGCGAGTTTATGCCCAACCTTAATGAGGGTACCTTGCTGTTTATGCCTACAACCCTTCCAGGATTATCGATGAGCAAGGCGGAAGAGCTGTTGCAAACCCAGGATAAGATCATCAAAAGCTTTCCAGAGGTAGAGTCTGTCTTGGGTAAGGCGGGACGTGCGGCTACCGCTACCGATCCGGCTCCGACCGAAATGTTTGAGACGTTGATCAATTTGAAACCGGTGGAGGAGTGGCGTCCTGGCTTGACCCAAGAGCAGTTGGTTGCAGAACTGGATGCAGCCTTGCAGATGCCGGGGGTCAGCAATGCCTGGACCATGCCGATGAAAGCGCGCATCGATATGCTATCGACCGGGATTCGCACGCCGGTGGGGGTGAAGGTCTTTGGCAAGCAGTTGCAGGCTTTGGAAGAGGTGGCTCGGCAAATTGAAACCGTGGTCAAACAGGTGCCGGGAACCACCAGTGCCTATGCCGAACGGGTCGGCGGGGGCTATTATTTGACCATTGAGCCGGATCGTGATTTGTTGGCTCGCTACGGTTTGAGCATTGCCGAACTGCAGGAGGTGATATTGACGGCGTTGGGTGGCGAAACGGTGACCACTACGGTCGAGGGACGCGAACGTTTTTCGGTCAATGTGCGTTATCCACGTGATTTTCGTTCCGACCCGGAGAGTATTGCGCGCAGAGTTTTGTTGCGTACTGAAAGCGGTATGCAATTGCCGTTGGGGCAGGTGGCGGCAATCCGTCTGGAGCAGGGACCGGCCACCATCCGTACTGAAAATGCCTTGTTGGCGGTATATATCTATATTGATATTCGTGATCGGGATATTGGCAGCTTTGTCGAGGAGGCACGCCAGGCGGTGCAACAACAGGTGATCATGCCTGCTGGCACCTCTTTGCAGTGGAGCGGGCAGTTTGAATATATGGAGCGGGCCAAAGCGCGCCTGCAGGTGGTGGTGCCGTTGACCTTATTTATTATTTTAATATTGCTCTATCTCAATTTTGGTCGTATGACCGAGACCTGGATTGTCATGCTCTCCTTGCCATTTGCCCTGGTGGGAGGGATTTGGCTGATGGATTGGTTGCAGTTTAATCTCAGTGTGGCGGTGGCGGTGGGTTTTATTGCCTTGGCTGGGGTGGCAGCAGAGACTGGGGTGGTAATGTTGATCTATCTGGATGGGGCATTGCAGGAGAGATTGCGGCACTGTCATGCGGCAGGTCAGCCGTTCCAGCAGATTGATTTGCATGCGGCGATTATGGAGGGTGCAGTAGAGCGGGTACGTCCAAAAATGATGACCGTGGTGGCCATCATGGCTGGACTGTTGCCGATCATGTGGAGCACAGGAACAGGCTCCGAGGTGATGCGCCGTATTGCTGCGCCAATGGTAGGCGGCATGATCTCCTCGACTGTGTTGACTTTATTGGTGATTCCGGCGGTCTATGCCGAGATCAAAGGCTGGTTTCTGCAGAAAAATTCCACTTTGATCCCAGCAAGTGCAGACTCCTCAGGGAAATAATTTTTCTTTGACTGGAGCCAATGATTCCCGAGAATAGAGGTTGCAAATTCCTTTTTTGGCTGTGGGTTGCAGATCCAAATCTTTGATGAGTTTTTTGACCTTTGCTTCGGAAAGACCACACTCTTTGGCAAATTGTGTAGCGCTCAGCAACCCTTCTTGCGGATGATCGGCCATGGCTATGCTCCTGGGATAAACTGTTTGTTGGCAGGCTGTGGCATCGGTGTATAAAAAAGAATCCCCCTGTTTGTCAATCACGAAACACTCTCCAGGGCAAGCGCATTTAAAAATCAGAAAATTATTATGGAGGTCCAGGAGGAGGTTATCTCCTCCTGTTCGTGTACGCCGCACAGATTTGTGCCCCGCAGGGGCACTTTTTGGGAGGGTGGACGCCCGACATGCACAGTTTCGCTTGTGGCAACAGTGAGGAAATTGGCAAATGCGATTGCCCTGAAACACTCTCTCCTGGTCAATCTCCTGTGACATAGTGTACTGTATTGTCAGGGAGAGTGATCAGCAGGGTGGTGGAATCTGGGTGAAGGAGAAGCGGGATGTTGGCCAAACAGGTGTTGCATTTTCGTGAGCTGTTGTTTCAGGAGGGGATCTTGTTCTGTTACAGCGGCTATATGACTGAGGAGATCCTCTCCAGTATCGGTAATACACTCAAACAAAAGATGGCTTTGGACAAAACAGACAAAAATATTGCCCGAGGTGTCTTCACTTTGTTTGTTGAACAGGTACAAAATGTGATTCGCTACTCCTCGGAGGTGGAGCCCATTGAACGAGGCGATGGGCAAGCGGATGTGGAGTTGCGTTATGGTTTGTTGACCATCGGACAGAAGGAAGGACGCCATTTTGTCTCTTGTGCCAACATGATTGCCCGTCAGGATGTGGAGCGGTTGCGCGGCAATTTGACAAAAATTCAAAGCATGGACCGGGAACAACTTAAAGCCTTTTACAAGGAGGTATTGCGCGGAGCCACTCCAGAAGGGAGCAAGGGAGCGGGGGTAGGGTTTGTCGATATCGCCAGACAGGCGACGCATGGCTTTCAATTTGATTTTCATGATGTCAACGAAGAGTACGCCTATTTTTGTCTGAAGGCCTTTATTTAGTCAGTGTAATGAGGAAAGCAAGCCATGGAAACTATTCACGTCGAAGCGACAGAGCGTACTCCAGAGATTCATTTTGACTTTGCACGCAACCATTTTGCCATCCGCGGTGAATCCTATCCTGAGGATGTGGCCGAATTTTATGGTCCAAAAGTCAGATCTTTGGCAGCGCATGTCGGGCAACTGCAGGGCGCCTCTATCGAATTTCATTTTGAGCTGATCTATTTTAACAGCAGCAGTGCCAAGGTTTTGATCGGCCTGTTTGATCTGTTGGACGAGGCGGCAGAAAAAAATCAGGTAGAGATTCAATGGCACTATGAAGCGGATGATGCCAACATGGAAGAGTTGGGTGAGGAGTTTGGTGAGGATGTTTCCCATGCCACTTTTCGCATGGTGGCGAAGGACTAGACCCTTTTGCCATTGTGTGGCTTTGTACAATCAGTGAGGCCCTATGCTGGATTATGATACTTTTCAGCCAGAACAAACGGTGATTGATCAGGCTGAAATGTTGCTGGCCAAAAAAGAGGAGGGGCAGGACTATTCTGCTGCTTTTGCGCACCTTCTTGAAGATTATAAACGCCTGTTCAAGGTGTCGCGGCGCCTGGTGCGCATGAGCGACCGCAGTGATGAGGTGCTAAAGCTGGCCAATGAAAAGATCAAGACCCAACAAGCCGAACTGGAAAAGGCGCATTACAAGCTGGCACTGCATGCCGAGACTTTAGAAGAGCGGGTCAAGGAGCGCACCAAGGAGCTGGTCACCTCCCAGGGACGTTTGCATCGCCTGGTGGGGCTGGGCATTGCCCTCTCCATGGAGCGCAATCAGGCGCGATTTATGGAGATGATTCTGCAGGGGGCCAAGGAGTTGGCGACGGCAGATGGTGGAATATTGTTGGTACGCACTGCCGAGGAGCAGCTTTGTCCAGAGATTTTGTCGGTGGATACCTTGGAGCTGCGTTTTAATCGTGCCACGGATGATGAGGTCAGTGAACCGCCCTTGCCGATGCGCGACCCGCAGAGCGGATTGCCCAACTATTTCAACCCGATGGTGCATGCAGCATTAACCAAGCGTACCGTGCAGATAGACAACTGTTATGAATCGACAGAATATCAATTTACCGAATTGCACCGGTTTGATCGTGAGCACCAATACCGCTCTGTTTCCTTGTTGGCGGTTCCGCTCAAGCCGCGTCAGGGTGAGGTGATCGGGGTTTTGGTATTGATCAATGCGCGCAAGCCGCAAAGCGGGCGGGTGATCTCCTTCTCCGAAGAGGTGATCGGTTTTGTCGAGGCTCTGGCTGCCCAGGCTGCGGTGGCCATGGAGAATAAAAATCTTGCCGAGGCGCAAGAGCGCCTGTTGGAATCGATCATTCAATTGACGGCAACCGCCATTGACTATAAATCTCCCTATACCGGCGGTCATTGTGAACGGGTGCCAGAGATTTGCATGGGATTGGCGCAGGCGGCCTGTGCGGCAGAAGAGGGTCCGTTTGCTGATTTTGAGATGAGCAATGAAGAGTGGCGTGCCTTTCGTTTGGCAGCATGGATGCACGACTGCGGAAAAATGACGACACCAGAATATGTGGTGGACAAGGCAACCAAACTGGAGACCATCTATAATCGGATTCATGAGATTCGCACCCGCTTTGAGGTGTTGCGCCGGGATCGTTTGATTGCCTGTCTGGAGGGAATCATTCACAACCCGGCAGAGGAAGAGAGTCTGCGCCGTCGCTTTCAGGAGGAGTGTCGGCAGTTGGAGGATGATTTTGCTTTTGTTGCTGAGTGCAATGTGGGCGGCGAGTTTATGGCTCCCGAACGTCTTGTGCGTCTGGAGCAGATTGCCCAATTGCGCTGGACGCGGCATTTTAATGACCGTCTTGGCCTGTCGCATGCCGAATTGCAGCGTCTGGCCAAAATCGCTGTAACGCCTCTGCCTGCCCAGGAGCATCTGTTGTGCGATAAACCGGAGCAGGTTATTCCCCGCAACGACAAACAGGTCAGCAAGGATTTGCTGGTCTATGGGATCACCTTGGCCCCACCCAAGCATTTATACAACCTGGGAGAGATCTATAATCTGCGCATTGCGCGTGGCACTTTGACCGATGAAGAGCGTTTCAAGGTCAATGAACATGTGATCCAGACCATTATTATGCTGGAGCAGTTGCCTTTCCCCCCCCATCTGTCGCGGGTTCCAGAATTTGCGGGGTGCCATCATGAAACAATGGATGGCAAAGGCTATCCGCGACAGTTGCATAAAAAGGATATGTCGATTCCGGCCCGCATTTTGGCGATTGCCGATATTTTTGAGGCACTGACAGCGGCAGATCGTCCTTACAAAAAGCCGAAAACCTTGAGTGAAGCATTACGCATTATGAGCTTTATGCGCGACAGTCAACATCTTGATGCCGAGCTGTTTGATCTGTTTTTATCCAGTGGGGTTTGGCGAGAGTATGCGGAGCGCTTCCTGATGCCCAAACAGTTGGATACAGATGATATTTCCCGCTATTTGAGTGAGTTTGATTAAGATGGTCAGGTTGGGGCGCATCTCCCTGCGCAGCACTCTCTCCTGGTTGCTGGTTGTGCTCAGTTCTTTGCTGAGCGCCTGGGGGGTCTTGTACCAGTATGAGCTGTCGGTGCGCCATCAACTGCATGAGGATCTGCAGGATGCGATGGTGGAGTACAAAAGCAAACTGGAAGGGTTGACCATCAACAGTCGGGTGATGGGTGGGGCGATTTTGATGGGTATCATCAACGATGCCATCAAAAAGATGGCTGCAGAACAGTTGCCTGTCGATGCCCCAGAGGTGTTGAGCCTGTTGCGCTCCATGTTGGAAGAGTATGAGGCGGAAGATGTCTTTGTAGCCAATGCCAGTGGGATTATTGTTGCCTATCAGACAATGGCAGAGGGGGGGAAATCAGGAACGGGGAATAATATTGCTTTTCGTCCCTATTTTCGCCAGGCGATTCATGGCAAACCGAGCGTCTATGCAGCAGTGGGGACGACCAATAACAAACGTGGTTTTTATTTTGCTGCACCGGTCTATGCAGCAGCGAGCCATCATTCCCCTGTGATTGGGGTGGTGGTGATCAAGGTCAGGCCGGATGCGGTGGATCGCTGGTTAAGCAGTGGCAACATGGAGCGTCTGCTCTTATCGCCACAAGGGGTGGTGTTTGCCGCCAACAAAGAGGAATATCTGTTTCGTTTTGTTGGAGCCATGAATGCGGAAATTTGGCAGGAGTTAAAGCAGGCACGACAATTTGGCAAGCAGTTTGAGCAACAGATGCCGCAACCATTGGCGATGGATCTCAACAGCGAATGGATTCAGATTGCCGACCAGGAATATGCTCTGGCCCAGACCTCCATTGAGTGGCATGATCCCTTGGGAGCATGGAAGTTGGTGCTGTTGGAAGAGTTGACTGACAGGTTATCGACACGGCAACAGTGGCAGGTTTTTTTGTTCTCTTTTGCTCTGAGTTTATTATTGTTCAGTGCTGCTTGGATGGCTTGGCAAAATTTTCATGGCCGGCAACTGGAGACGCAAGCCAGATTGCAACTGCAAAATCAACTGGCCGACAAGATGCTTTTGCTGGAGACAGTGATCGGCAATCTGCAGCAGGGGTTGGTCGCTTATGATAGTAATTTGCAGTTGATTTTATGCAACTATCGTTTCAAGGAGTTGCTGGAGGTGCCGGACCATTTGTTGCAACCCGGCAGCAATTTCCAGGAGCTGTTGCGTTATTATGTCATGCGCCAGGAGTTTGGTCCTGGAGATCCCGAACAGATTTTTCAACAAAAGATGGGGGTGTTGGAGGAGAGGTATCCCCATCAGTTTGAGCGTATGCGTCCCAATGGCACCATTTTAGAGATCAAAGGTGGGCCATTGCCGGGTGGTGGTTTTGTCAGCACCTATTCCGATATTACCCGTCGCCGGCGTTCGGAACAGCAGATTCGCACGCTCTCCAGCGCTGTGGAACAGAGCCCGGTGGCGATTGTTATCACCGATCCCCAGGCACGCATGGAGTATGTCAATCCTGCTTTTTGTCAGACCAGCGGGTATACACCAGAAGAGCTGTTGGGACAACCGGCGGGGATGCTGCGTTCCGGTAAAACGCCGACAGAGATCTATCAGGAGATGTGGCAGGCTTTGCATAAGGGTGAGGCATGGAGCGGGGAGCTGCTCAATTGCAAGAAGAGTGGGGAGCCCTTTTGGGAGTCGTTGACCATTGCGCCGATCCGCAATCAAGAGAATCAGGTGATCCACTATTTGGCCAACAAAGTGGATATTACCGAACGCAAAGAGGCCGATAAACAACTGCGCAAAGCTCTGCAACTGATCTCCAGCAGTATACTCTATGCCAGCCGTATTCAACGCTCCATTTTGGCTCCGGATTGGTTGTTGTCCGCCGAGTTTCCCGATCATTTTGTGCTCTGGCGTCCACGTGATGTGGTGGGTGGCGATATGTATTGGCACCGGCCCTGGGTGACGGGTACTCTGTTGTTGTTGGCTGACTGTACCGGGCATGGCGTACCAGGAGCCTTCATGACCTTGATCGCCAATGGAGCTCTGGATCAGGCCCTGTTGGAGACCCCTCCTGGTGATACTGCTACCCTGTTGCAGCGTATGCACAATCTGGTGCAATTTGCCCTGGGGCAGGATCGTGATGAGGGAGAAGCGGATGATGGACTGGAATTGGGTGTTTGCTTTCTGCAAGGTGATCAGCACAAGTTAACCTTCAGCGGGGCGCGCTTTTCTCTGTTTGTGGTCAAGGAAGAGAGCGTGGAAGAGATCAAGGGGGAGCGCAGCGGTATCGGTTATCGACGGGTTCCTCGCCGTGTTACCTTTGCGACCCATGTGGTTGAATTGCATCCTGAGTGGGGCTACTATATGAGCTCGGATGGTCTGATTGACCAGTTGGGTGGCGAAAAACGGCGGGCTTTTGGCAAACCGCGTTTTATGGAGCTGTTGGCGTCTCTGCGCCCTCTGCCCATGGTTGAGCATGGCCCTCGGATCGAGCAGGCGTTGCTTGACTATCAAGGTCAAGAGGAGCGACGTGATGATGTTTCGGTCATCGGTTTTCGCGGGGTGATGGCATAACATCGTACAATAGCATAGGACAACAGAGAGGGGGCCAGGCAAACTATGGAAGAGGCCACAGATATATTATATTGGGATGATTCACTCGCCCTTGGGGTGGCTGAAATTGATGATGACCATCGCAAACTGATCGGATTGCTTAATGAATTGGCCATCAATATCACTGCGCATCAGGCTCGTGAAGCTCTGGCGGTGGTGTTGGAAAATCTGCTCAATTATACCGCTTGGCATTTTCGTCATGAAGAGCGCTTGATGCAGACCTATCGCTTTTCTGGTTATGTGGCACACAAACGGGAACATGCCGATTTGATTCGCGAGGCATCCGCTTTTCAGAAAAAATTTTTGGACGGTGAGCAGGATATGACCATGGACGTGGTGCATCTGCTCAAAGAGTGGGTGCTGCATCATGTCATGCAGACCGATCGGCAAATGGCAGAGTTTCTTGCCGAACATATGTGAGCCATTGCGCAGGCAAAGCGGCCAGTGCCAAAAGCAGGTGAAAGATTATTAAATGCTACAACAATTGCAATGGGATGCCAGCTATCATGTCGGTTTGGCAGAGATTGATGACGATCATCTGCGTTTGGTTGGTTTACTCAATGGTTTGATTGCAGGCTTGAATGAACAGGCGTCTGTGGAGAGAATTGCGGGTTTACTCAATGAGCTGGTCAATTATACTGCTTGGCATTTTCGCCACGAAGAGCGCTTGATGCAGAGCTATCGTTATCCTGAGTTTATCGCCCACAAACGCCAGCATACCCAGTTGATCGAGGAGGCCACTTCCTGTCAAAGCCGTTGGCAGAGTGAGGGGTTGCCGGTGGTGCAAACAGTGGTGGAGTTGCTGAAGGGTTGGTTGCTCAACCATGTTTTGATTGTGGATAAAATGTTGGCTGAATATTTGGCGGAGCGTATCTGATAGGGTTGTTGCTCTTTTGTGCTGTGTCAACATTGTGCAATGTTTTCCACGGCTATCAGTTGCTGCATTTCTGACCTGAAAGTTGCTGCAGCAATCCCGGTTGCAGATGGTGTTGCAGCATATCGGCCATGCTTTCCAAACTCTTTTCCTGCTCTTTTTGCAGGTCAAAAGGGGTTGCGTGGATGCCAGCCCAGTGGAGGATGGCAGTCAGTGCCTCTGGCTGATCCAACAGGCCATGCAGATAACTGCCCAGCACTTGACCGTCGGCGCTGATGGCCCCATCGCTATCGCCGTTATCGAGGCGCACTGCGGGTTGCCGCAACGCCTCCCCAGATGATACTCCCATATGAATTTCATAACCACTCACCAGAGGCTCTCCGGGAAGGCAGAGGCGTCCCTGATGTTGGCTGAGGGTTTTGTGTGCCGAGAGTGTGGTGTGCAGGGCCAACCATCCCAGACCAGGACTAGAGCCTGGACTGCCTTCCAAACCGAGCGGATCATGCAGCCATTGTCCCAGCATCTGCAAGCCGCCACACAGACCGAGAACTTTTCCGCCATAGCGGAGGTGGCGTTGCAGCGCCTTGTCCCAGCCCTGCTGGCGCAGCCAAGCCAGATCAGCGCGCACGCTTTTGCTGCCAGGCAGGAGAATCAGATCAGCGGCAGGAAGAGCCTCTCCTGCTTCGGCCAGCAGCAGTTCCACTTCGGGATGGGCCAGCAGAGGATCCAGATCGGTTTGATTGCTGAAACGGGGCAGGCGTGGGACCACGATGCGTCCCTTTTGGCTATTGGTGTTGCGCGTGCTGCGACGGGAAAAAAAGCTGTCCTCCTCTGGCAGCAGCAGCCCCTGTTGCAGAGGCAGGACAGCCAAAACCGGTTTGCCGGTATACTGTTCCAACCAATCGATACCCGGTTGCAACAGAGTCAGGTCGCCACGAAATTTATTGATGATAAAACCGATCACCCGTGCCTGTTCCGAGGGTGAAAGCAAGGCCAGAGTACCGACCAGATGGGCAAAAACTCCGCCACGATCAATATCGGCAACCAGGATGACCGGGCAATCAATCGCTTCGGCAAAGCCCATATTGGCAATATCTCCTGCACGCAGATTGATTTCGGCGGGTGAACCGGCCCCTTCAATCACAATCAACTCGAAGCGCGCAGCCAAACGGGCGTGGGCAGCACAGACAATAGGCAGGGCGCTGGTTTTGAATTGCTGGTATTGCGAGGCAAACATGTTGCCAATGGCCTGACCGTTGACAATGACCTGGGTACCAATATCGGAGTTGGGTTTAAGCAGGATAGGATTCATGTCGGTGTGCGGGGGGAGTCTGGCAGCTTGGGCCTGCCAGGCTTGGGCACGTCCGATTTCACCCCCTTCGGGGGTGACGGCGCTGTTGAGCGACATGTTTTGTGGTTTGAAGGGAGCAACCCGCACGCCCTGGCGCTGTAATAGACGGCATAAGGCGGCGGTAACAAAGGATTTTCCAGCCGAAGAGGTGGTTCCTTGAATCATTATGCTTAATGCAGTCATGAGTATTTTTTTGGATCTAAAGAGAAGCAACGTGAGATTGTGCTTTATTTTAACCGGGCATTGCGATAATGTCATCCTGTAGCGGATGGTATTTTTCCAAGGGAGTTTGTGGACGATGATATGTGCTGTGGATGAGATACTGGAAGGGTCAAAGCAGACAATCCAGGAGGCGACGGAGCGGTTTATGCAGGAGTTGGCGGTGGATTTTAATTTGGAAATCGAAATATCTGGGCTTGCGGCGACCCAGGAGGCTGCGGCATTACGGGGAGCGCTACAAACCTTTGCGGTATGGATGGTCCAGCACAGCCGAAAAAAATAGCCACCAGAGAACACAGGACAAGGAATGGATGCCGGAACCCGGCAAGTTGGAAATGTACCACAGAAGGAGAGGAAGTCGATGGAAGCACAGTTGGGACCGTATGCCGACAAAGAAGCAATCATGCGGATTATTGAGGGGGCAGAACCCCATGAGGCGCTGTTTTTGATTATCCGGGAGTTGTATGGTTTTGAAGGATTTGTCCGCTCCCTGAAAGAGCGCAAAAGCAGCTTTTTTACCCATGATTTAAAGGGTGGAATCATCCTCATGGATGGGGAGTTGGTGGTTTCCCGAGCGGATGTGGATGAGGATGGTCGTCCAGCCCCGGAGGGAAGTACACGCAGCTTTTCCTTTGCGGGTTGGTTTCCCGAATATATCTTCAAAAAGCTGCAGGAGAGCTTTTTGAAATTTGATATGCCGTTGGAGCTGTTTTATGTGACGACGCGCTACTATCTGCATGATTATAAGATGTTTTCAGGTTTTATGCTCTTTTATCGCAGCATTTGCCTTGAGGTGTTACGCCATTTGACAGTAGAGCAGGCCCAGGATTTGGGTGGCAAGTTGATTGCCGCACACTGGCGTAGCTGAAAATTGCGCAAGGAGAGTGGGCAAGTTATAAAAGCTCAGGATGACGGCCCACTCTCTTGAGTGTTGCCTGTGCACGATGATGGTGTCAAAGCGTGGCAGAGGTGCTGCACTCTACCCTGATGGATGCGGGTAGAGATCTACAAGCAGTATATGACAGCTTCTTTTGCCAGAGCTGCAGAGCTAATCTCCAGATAAAGCCGCTGCCATTGGGATCCCGGGCAGTACCGGTGATGAGCGTGCAAAAACAGATTCCCAGATAAAGCCGCTGCCATTGGTTTTTAGCGCAGTGTCGCCGATTGGCGCGCAGAGCAGATCTCTAGGCAAAGCTACTACCGAAGAGTTTCATCGCAGCGTAGTCAAATTACCAACGCAACAGAGCAGATCCCCAGGTAAAGCCGCCGCCAAAGGCTTCCAGAAGCAGAAGCTGTCCTGGTTGAATGCGTCCATCGCGTACCGCTTCATCCAGGGCCAGGGGCACACTGGCGGCCGAGGTGTTGCCATGGCGATTCACGGTCAGCACTACCCGATCCATGGTCATACCCAACCGTTTGGCGGTGCTCTGGATAATGCGAATGTTGGCCTGGTGGGGCACCAGCCAATCGATCTGTGCTTTGTCGAGACCATTGGCTGCCAGAGTTTGATCCACCACCTCTTCCAATGCTTTGACCGCCTGTTTGAAGACCTCATTGCCGCGCATATGCAGCAAGCCGCTGCCGGAGCTGGGATCCAGCAACAGGCCGTGCGAAATACCTCCCGGAGTGCGCAACAGATCCTCATATTGACCATCAGCATAGAGGTGGGTGGAGAGGATGGCATGATCACTCTCTGTAGTGGCCTCCAAAATGGCTGCCCCCGCCCCATCGCCAAAGAGAATGCAGGTGGCCCGATCCTGCCAATCAATGGCTCGGCTCATGGTTTCGGCACCGATCACCAGAACACGCTGGGCAGAGCCAGAACGAATCAGACTATCGCCGATACTCAAGGCATATATAAAGCCGGCACAGACCGCTTGCACATCACAAGCTGGCATTTGTCGCTTGGTAGCGCCCAGCTTGCGTTGGACGCGCACGGCGGTTGCCGGAAAAACCAGATCAGGGGTGGTTGTCGCCACCAGAATAAAATCGAGGCTGTCTGCGGTAATGCCGGCCATTTGCAGCGCCTGTTGTGCCGCATTGCAGGCTAAGTCAGAGGTGTATTCTCCCGGCGCGGCAATACGACGTTCGCTGATGCCAGTACGGGAGCGGATCCATTCATCGGTGGTATCCAAACGACTGGCCAATTCGGCATTGCTCAGGATCTGTTCTGGAAGATAAGAGCCAGTGCCGATAATACGTGCTGCACGAATAGGCATCAGCCGTTGTTCTCCTGAATCTCTGGTAATGAGGGAGCAGATGCGCCCGAGGTGCTGGAGGTCATGGTCTGCATTTTCAGAGCAATGACCTGTGTTTTTTCATTGACGCGATTGGCGACCAGCTCTTCAGCGGCTTTGATGGCATGGTAAAAGGCAAAGCCATCGGCAGAGCCATGGCTTTTGACCACCACTCCATTCAAGCCGAGCAGCATGGCCCCGTTGTAGACACGGGGGTCAAAACGGTCGCGAAAGCGGCGGAACGCGGTACGGGCCAACAGATAGCCCAATTTGGCCAGCCAGGAGTGGTTGAAGGATTCGCGCAGAAAATGCACCAGCATACTGGCTACTCCTTCAGCGGTTTTCAGGCTGACATTGCCAACAAAACCATCACACACTACCACATCCACCTTGCCTTGAAACACGCCGGTGGCTTCGACATTGCCGACAAAGCAGGGGGTGATGGTTTTCAGGCGTTCCCCGGCCTCTTTGACCACTTCGTTGCCTTTTTCCTCTTCGGAACCAATATTGAGCAGCCCCACTTTGGGATTATGGATATTGAGTACCGCGTGGGCATAGACCTCACCCATCAGGGCAAACTGACAGAGGTGCTCGGCGGTGCAGTCGACGTTGGCTCCCAGATCAAGCATGAGCACCTGCCCACTGATAGAGGGCATCAATGAGGCGATGGCGGGACGATCAATACCGGGCAAGGTTTTCAGGACAAAACGAGCAGTTGCCATCAATGCTCCGGTATTGCCGGAGGAGACAAAGGCATCCACCTTTCCCTCTTTGACCAGATTGGCGCCCACGCGCAAAGAGGAATCTTTTTTACTGCGCATCGCCTGGGCAGGCTTTTCACCCATTCCCACCACTTGCGAGGCGGGTTGGATGCGAAAGTCGGCGGGATCGGCGCCAATTTTTTGCAATTCCAGTTGGATGACATCTTCCCGTCCAACCAGAGTGAACTCAGCCTGGCTCCCAGCCTTTTTGGCACGCATGGCCCCTTCCAGCACGGAATGGGGGGCATGATCCCCCCCCATGGCATCCAGGGCGATGCGAATTGGCGAGTGCAGTGTGGTGGACACGGTCCAGAGCGCCAGAGAAGGTTATTCCTCGTTGCGAATTACCTCACGGCCATCATACCAGCCACATTTGGGGCAAATACGATGTGAAGGACGCATCTCTTGGCAGTTGGGGCATACAGCCAGATGGGGAACAGCAAGGGCATCATGTGATCTGCGATGTCCGCCACGAGAAGAGGAACTTTTCTTTTTGGGTACAGCCATGTTTTTTCTCCCAGAATCAAACCTTGTTAAAATTTTTCAAAAGAGCAAAAGGAGTGTCACGATGTGTCGGACGACACTGACAATCTTCTTGATTGCGGTCTGCACCACACTCCGGGCATAAACCGGCACACTCCGGTTTACAGAGCGGAATCATGGGCATGGCCAGCAGCAACTCCTCTTCAATCAGCGCCGCGATAGAGATGTGATAATCGGGCAGATAGGTGACCTCTTCGACCATCTCCTGCTGACTATCGGCCTCTGCTGGGTCGGAACCAGGCAGATAAGCGCACTCCACCTCTGCATGCAGCTCGGTAGCAAACTGTTCCAGACAGCGTGCACACTGCAAACGGACCGGACAACGGATCTCCCCTGCGATGCGCAAGACACCTTTGGCGAGAGTGGCAGTCAGATCTGCTTCTGCTGCACCGATCACTTCGCTTTCGCCGGCCAGTTCCGACAGACGGTCGCCCGGAACAAAACCAAGAAACCGCCTAGATAACCGACGAACCCCCTCCAAGTCAATCCCTGCTTCGCTTAAATTGTGTCGCGGGACAATTTCTTCTGTCGTCGCGCTGCTCAAAGCGGGAGCAAAAGGGATATGTGGACTGGATTTACCCATGATTCATCTCCGTACCAGATAGATGACCAGCAGTCCCAGACACATCATAAAAAAACCGGTGCGTCGCAAAAAAGAGTCCGGCAGTTCGGTGATGTGGATGACCAAGCGACGCATACGATCGGGAAGGGCAAAATAGGGAATCCCTTCCAGAATCATCACCAAACCGAGTGCAGTTAAAAAATCATTCACTGCGCCCCGCCCCACTCAAGCGATTACCCACAGCGCCCCCTTTGGGATCCATACTGTGCATGCCTTGTAGATAGCGGAAAAAGCCGTTGGATTCCAGGAGCAGTGTGGTCTCTTTGCTAAAAGCTTTTTCGTAGGCATCCAGAGTCCGTTTAAACTCATAAAACTCTGGATCGCGGCGATAGGCATCGGCATAGATGCGGGTGGCATCGGCATCACCCTGACCGCGCAGCTCTTGTGACTCCTTATAGGCATTGGCCAACAATACTTCGCGTTCACGAGCGGCATGAGAACGAATTTTGACTGCCTCTTCCTCACCCTGAGCACGATAGGTTTTTGCTTGCCGTTCCCGTTCGGTCTGCATGCGCCGGAACACCGCTTTGGAGTTTTCCGGGGGCAGATCGGTGCGTTGGATGCGTACATCGACAATTTCGATTCCATACTGAGCCGCTTGCTGATTGGCTTGATCACGAATGCGGGTGACCAGATCGGCACGAGAACCCGCAACAATCTCCATCATGGTATATTGTCCCAACACCTCACGGATGTTGGAATAGATGATGTCGCTCAAGCGCGATGTGGCACCCTCCTCATGGCGGACAGTCTGAAAATAGCGCAAAGGATCGACGATGCGCCATAGCGCATAGTTGTCTACCTTAAGATTCTTTTTGTCCGAAGAGAGTACCTCTTGGGGATCCTGGTCAAAAATCAACAGGCGACGGTCAAACGAGAGCACCTCTTGGATGAAGGGAATCTTGAAATGCAGTCCGGGTTCGGTGATCGGACGGATGGGTTTACCCAACTGCACTATCAACACCTGTTCGACCTGATGAACAGTGAAGGCGGATTGAAAGAGAATGGCCAACAAGGCAACAACGAGCAGGGTCGCTCCTTTGAGCAGTTGCAGTTTCATTGGCCGACTCCTTTTTCCGTTGCCGAGGTGTGCCGACCAGGAAGGGGCAGGTAGGGCAGAACTCCCTGATGCACACCAGGTTGTAGCACCATTTTATTGATGTCTGGGAGAATTTTTTCCATGGTTTCCAGATAGAGTCTGGTTCGGGTAATATCTTTGGCTTTGGTGTATTCATTGAGCAGGGAGAGAAAACGGTGCACATCTCCTTCTGCCTTGGTTTGTTTGGCTGTTTTGTAGGCTTCCGCTTCCTGGATCTGTTTGGCCGCTTCACCCTTGGCTTTGGGAAGAATATCGTTGGCATATCCTTCCGCTTCATTGATGGCCCGTTCCCGATCTTCGCGGGCGCTGGCAACATCCTTGAAGGCATGAATCACCTCTTCTGGAGGAGCCACCTGTTGCAGTTGGACGGCGATTACCCGCAAGCCACTGCGATAGCTATCCAGAATATTTTGCAGGGTCTGTTTGGTGTCGGCCTGGATCTTTTCTTTGCCTGCGGTCAGGGCGGTATCGATACTGTTGCGACCGATGACCTGACGGATGGAGGCTTCCGAAGCGTTGCGTACCAGCATGTTGGGATCACTGCTGGGATTTTTCACATTAAAGAGAAAATTGGCTGCTCCTGCCTCTTCCATGCGATATTGCACGCTGAGGTTGATGTCGATGATATTTTCATCACCAGTCAACATCAAAGCCTCTTCGGCGACACTCACAGTCGTCCGGCCACGGGTACGATAACCGATCTCGATCCGCTGTACTTGCGTGACCTTGGGGGTATAGACCGTTTCGATAGGATAGGGCAGATGGTAATGGGGACCGGAATCGGTGGTCTCAATGTAGCGACCAAAGCGCATCACCACCCCTTTTTCATCGGGGGCAACCAGATAGATACCGGTCGCCATCCACAGCAACACGATCAGGGTTCCCAGCAGCGGCCAAAAGCGCGCACCACGCATCTTGCTATGCAGGCGTTCGCGCATTTGCTCAATCAATTTTTCAATATCTGGTGGTTGGGGCGGAACTTGGCCGCCTCCCCATGGGCCGTGACCACCGCTATCGTTCCAAGGCATCTTATGCTCCTTTACTCCTTCAGGCATCCAGTGTTACGAATGAGGGGGTAGTATCCCTGGTTCTTGATCATCCGTCAATAATCGATCGTGGGCTGCCAGATCAAGAGAGGCAATACGTTGGCGACGAAAGGCCAGCATCTCATTGAGCATGCCACGCAAGATAGCCACTTCCCGTCGATCGGGCACCGCCCGCAGGAACAGGGCTTGCATACTTCCCATCATATGGCGATTTTGTTCATCGCGCAAAAAACCTATGGTCAGCAATGTGTCACGCAGATGGATAAAAAAGCGCTCCATCTCGGCGCTGGTGGCCCGTTCTCCGTCACGGTGGGGATCAAAGGCAAAACTTTGTGCCTGTTCCTGGCCGAGCAATATCTCATAAGCCACCAGCAACACTGCCTGAGCCAGATTGAGGGAGCCGCTGCCTTGATGGGTGGGAATGTTGCAAATCCAGTGCGCACGCTGCAAGTCGCTGGTTTCCAGGCCTGTGCGTTCGGTGCCAAAGAGCAGACCCACAGTGCTGCCGGGTTGTGCCAGAACCCCAGGAAGCTGTTGGGCCAGTTGTCTGGGGGTCAGCACTGTATGTCGTTGCCCACGGGGACGATTGCTGGTGGCTACCAAAAAGTGGAGATCGGCAACCGCAGCAGAGAGATCCGGATAGAGCTCTGCTGTGTGGAGAATCTCTTGATGTCCGGCAGCAAATTGTCGTGCATCCTCATGGGGAAACTGTCGCGGATTGACCAGACGCAGACGAGCCAAACCCATATTGCCCATGGCACGAGCCACAGCACCAATATTACCGGCGTGCGCAGGTCGGTCGAGAATGACCACAATCTGCTGCTGCAGGCTGACCATGCAAGGATCCTTCGTTGATTATCAATCAAATTGTAGCCATTGTCTGCCGGGCAAGAAACAGGCAAAATAGCACCGCAGCAGAAAACGAGACACTCTACGTGTTTCCTGGGCAGCAGGTCAAGCCCTTTGCCTGCTGTTTGCACCTGCCGGGGAGTAAAGTGGTATCCTCTCAGAGGTGGATTTTCAGGGAGAGAATGGATTGAATTTACGCAACACACCATCCACACCCCAGCGGCAAGCGCACCGCCAGGGCTCTTTGCCACGCCGTTTTGCGACGCGCGGCCAACAACCAGCAGCGGTCCGAGTCAGACGCACCACCGGTTCTGAGCAAGAGTCTCCTCGGCAGCGTCGGCGTATAGTTCGGTTGTTGCTGGGAATGTTGCTAGTTGGTGTGGCTCTGTTGCTGCTGCGCATATCCATACTCTCTATGCCGGATCTTCCCGCAATCTCCTGGCCGAACTGGTCTCTGCCAGAGTTTTCTGTTGGCAACTGGTTTGCGGGAAGCTCTTTTTTTACCCGTCCCGCTGAACAAGGGGAGAGCGTGCCCGCACAGGTTGCCGAGAGCTCCTCATGTGTCATGACGGTTGGGGCAGGTCAAAAAACCGTAGTGGGGCCCTTCAACATGTTGACCATTCCCGCAGGCCAGTATGAATTGCCATTGCCCGCATCGCCATTATATCCCTTTCTGCACCCACAGCGTCTGGGGAGTATTGTCTTGCCGGAAGCGATTCTGCTCCAGGAGCAACCGGTTTCCAGCAGCGTGTTCAAACAATATGTCGAGGATGTAGGAAAGATGCCGGATGGCGAGGCAAAAGAGGAAAGACTCTCCCATATTGGCATGTTTTGGAACAAAAAAGAGAGTGTCTCCCCGGCAGTGCGCGGTATCTCTCTGGAGGCGGCCATGGATTTCAACCGCTGGTTGTCGGAAAAAACCGGTTGCGAATTTCAGATTCCTTCCCGCGAAGAGTGGGCAGCGGCGGTGATTCATCTTTTTCAATCCGGGGTGTCGTTACCCAAACCCAGCGATGGTTTTGATGCCACACCTTTGAAGTCGTTGTTGCAGGGGGGCAGCGAATGGACCCGTTCCACCTGTCCCATGGGCTATTATCTGGTGGGCGAAGAGGATTGGGGGGCAACTATTCGCGATGGTCATCCCTCCTGTATGCCCAATCTCTTTTCGGTGGCCGGATTTCGTACCGTTATCCATCCTGCGGCAACAAATAAACGGGATAGTGCGGAAGAGAGAAAAAGCAACCATTGAATACAATTGCAAAAGATCATACCCTGATCCGGTTATGCGGCAGACTGCCCGCCAATCGGCTCATGAACTTGCCTAAGGGGGATGGAATAACGTGAATAGGAAGTGGATCGATAAGCATCAGACCATAGGAATCGCTGTACTGAGCGCTATGCTGGTACTGTTGCTGAGCCTGTCGGCAGGGGCCGAGGAAGAGTCTTCCGGCAGTTGTGCCCGTATGGATTTCAGCCGCTTTTATGAAAATGGTCGCTTGAAATGGGTTGGGGTTGCCCGTGCCGTGCGCCAGGATACCCCTTTGTTTGCTGAAGCCAATGGCAATCAACGGGAAGGCACTCTCGATTTTAACCAACAGATGGAGATCAGCGAAGAGGGCAAAGATCGGTTGAAAGTGCGTTCGCACCGCTTCAAGAAAAAAGAGCCGGCTGTGGGTTGGGTACGCAAAAGTGATCTGTTGTGCCGCAATACCCCGATCAAAAGTGATTCCGGTCTGGAGATGAAGTTTTTCATCAAAACCGATATGGTGGCTCGCAATAATGACAATCGGGAACCAACCGTGCATGTCTATCAGGATCCCGATTTGAAGGAGTGCACCGGTGGCAAAGAAAATTGTCGTGAGGGTGCCTCCCGTTTTCATATGTATTTTGTCTTTGATCAGACCGATCATGCCCTGTTGTTGGGAGATCGCTACCGCTTGGAAGAGGATGATGTGTTGTTGGGTTGGGTGGCACGCAAGGATGGCTTTGTCTGGAACAATGCCTTCAGTTTGCGTCCCCGTGAAGATCTCAAGGCTCCAGACGGTAAAGGGCGAGGTACTGTTTGTACCTATGAACGGCTTCCCGATGCGATCAGCCAGGATCAAAAGAGTTGTCAACCGGTAGAAGGGGGAGCCTCCTGGTTTCAATCGCCGCTGCGGATTCCGGTTTTGGATCTGTTGAACAGCAAGGGGGAAAATGTCTCTCCCAACGAGTTGGCGGCTGGTACACACTCCACTGGGCGGCGTTTTTACAAAGTGGCCTTGGCGCGACCTGGCTTGGTAGCTCGGCGCATCGATTCGGATACTGTGGCCATCGCTCCTTCCCTGGCCAAAGAGATCATGCCGCAGGTGCAGTCGTTGAGCACCAAAAAGCAGGTAGATATCTTCTTTCTCTTGGATGCCACCGCCAGTATGGAGCCGGTGATCGATGCGGTTCGGGGTACCGAGAAGCAGGCGGGGGTAATTCAGGAGATTATCCATTCGTTAAAAAACACACAGGGATTTCGCGAAACCCAGTTTCGTTTTGGTTTTCGGGTCTATCGCGATACCTATGCCGACAGTCGTTTGCCCAACGGTTTGGGTGATGGCATCGGCGAAGGTTTTCCCTTCCCGGAGGAGTGTGCCATGAATCCAGAGCAGCAAAAACGCTCTCTGGAAAAATTTCAGGAGGCGATTGCCAAGGTGCAGGTGACCAGCGACGATGCCGACGATTATGAAGAAAACAGTCTGGGTGGTTTGGAACAGGCGCTCAAAAAGGATATGACTGCCTGCCCGGACCATTTGAAGCTGTTGTTCATGATCGGAGACAGCGGTTATCGGGAAAACCATCCGGTACGGGGGGCCAAATATCGCCATCCGGTGCGCATGGAATCGGTGGCACAACTGTTGCGCGGCGGCGAAGCCTCTGGTGGAAAAAGCAACAATATCATTCCCTTTTTTATTCGTACTCCCTCCCTGGCACAGCAGGCCAAAAATCCCAATTTATATAAAAATGCCTATGAGCTGTTTGGTGGACAGGCCACTCATCTGTTGACCAGCAGTTTGCCCGCCACCAGCAAAACCAGTGAACATTTTTTCCAGATGGGCGAGAACAATCTGGTTTCGCGTGTCTTGCAGACTGTGGAAAAGCTGGCCAGTTCCGAGTTGATCAATGAAATCATTCTGGATGTGCGTGGTGGGGCGGCATTGACGGCGGTGATCGAACGCTTGCGCCGAGAACGGGTGGATATTCCCGGTGTCTATTGGCATATTCTCAAACAGGGCGCTTGTGGCGAATTGGGTGAGCAGTGCGAACGGCGGGTATATGATACCACGCAGATTGCCTATATGGAGGCGGACGATAAAATTGTCGAAGAGTTGTGGATCAACAGCGGGGAACTCTCTTCCTGGATCCGTATTTTGCGTGGTTTTGAGGGCTATTTTGATTTGCCGGAAACCCAGTTGCGCCGTGCTTTGATCAGTGCTTTGGTGTTGGGCTTGCAGCAAGAGATTCGCCGTCCGCCGATCGATGTGGCCGGTGAAACACCAGCAGAATATGCGCAGCGCCGTGGAGGCTTGCCGGTACGCCGCCACTCTCCCTTGTTGAGCTACAATGTCAATGCCTTGTCAGCAGAGAATGTGGAACGCAACATGGATGGTCGTTTGGTGGTCATGGACAAAGAGAAAAAGCCGATGCTGGACAATAAGGGCCAGCCTATTTTAGCCGCTCCTGTCTGTGAGTTGCGCCGTTTGGCCTTGTGGGCGATCAAGTCCAAGGAGATTTTGGAGGTGATCGAGCGTGATTATTTCAAACCGGTCTATCAGGCCACCACCCATCAGGCACGGAGCTGTCCAGATGCCACGGCCAATGGACGGGCTTTGCTGAAGGTGGAAGGGGCGATTCAGCGCGAACCGTTGGGACCGGATAAATCCTATCACTATGCCCATACCTTGGGTGGACGGCGCGGTTATTGGATTCCACAGGAATATTTGCCATGAGTTGGGGAGTACAAATCCGCAATGCCACAGTCTCTTGGGGCAATTCGTTTAACCTGGTGGTCGGAGGCTTAAAACTGGAGAGCAATCAGATCTCTGGTCGTTTACCGGTTTTGGGGCGCAGTGGCAGTGGTAAAAGCACATTGCTGTATCTGTTGACTTTTCTTAAGCGTCCCACTGAAGGGACAGTGCGCTGGAGTTTTCCCGATGGCCATCGGGCGGTCTGGGGGCCAAAAGGTCTGGATAGCCAGGAGTCAACTTTGGATCTGACCCAAATCCGTCGGCAATGCTTTGGCTTTGCCTATCAGAACAGTACCTTGACCCCTTATCTGCGGGTGCGGGAAAATTTGCGTTATCCTTTGGAGCTGTTGGGCGGTTTTACCAAGTCGGAGATGGATCGGCGGGTGCACGCGGCCATGGATCGGGTGTTGTTGCGTGATGATCTGGGGGCGCGGGTCGAAGATACCTCACCGGAAGAGTTTTTGGATCGTTATCCCAATGAGCTCTCTGGAGGACAGTTTCAACGGGTGGCATTGGCGCAGGCGATGATACATGATCCGCATGTACTGTTTGCCGACGAACCCACTGGCAATCTGGATGCCGATACCCGGCAAGAGGTGATGGGCTTGGTGGATCGTTGGTTGGCCAAAGGGGATCGGATGGTGATTTGGGTCACCCATCACCGCTCCGATGCGATCGATCCACGGGTCAGTCATTGGCTGATGGTGGCAAACAACCGTTGCCTGTTGCGTTTGAAGGGGGGCAAAAAGAGCTCGAATAATGAGAGCGACAACAGCTCCACAGCAGTAGGCTAGCTTGCGACAGGCAGAGCGACGATGGAAAAAAGAGCAACGCGCCGTTTTATTCCAGTTTGGGCCTCCATGGGGGGGCGCGCCTATTGGCGCTCCTTTATTTGTGGTCGTTTCGGTTGTGTGGGGGGAGGTCGGGATTTTTTTTGGTTGACCTTGTTGTTGGCATTGGTTATCAGCATGGCCCTGCTGCTGGTGGGTACGCGCGCCGGGTTGGTAGAACGTTTTACCGATGCCATTCTGGGTACTTTGCGTCCGCATGGGGTGCCCATCTGGGTAACAGCCCATTGGGAAAACCATGAAGGCATTCAGAGCACCCTTTTGGATCGTCTCAAGGAGTTTGAAAAACGGGTGCCTGGGGAGAATTTTGCTCTTACGGTGCATCCGTATCGCCGTTTGGCCGATGGCAGTCCGCATGTGCGCTTGCCGGTGGAAGGTATCTGGACCTCTGGGGTGCCTTGGGTCGGCTGGGCAGTGTATGGCAACGATCCGCTGTGGAATTTGGGTGTGGCCGCCAATGGTGACACAGCGTCAGTAAATGGGCAGTCGAGTGCGCCGAACCAAGAGAGCCAGGAAAAAGATCTTGCCAGCAAAGGAGAGGAGCGTGATCTGTTGTTGCCAGGAGCCGGGCCGAGTGCAGAGGAGAAGAGTCGGGGCTGGCAGGGTTTGCCGTTGACCGTGGTGTTGAGTGAATCTCTCTTCAACAAGCAGTTTGATTATAATGCCTATCGCGAGGCGATTCAGCCTCTCTTGCAAAAGAAAAAGCTGCGTAGACTGCCCAGCAAGCCGCCGCATGGCGATTTGAAAAATGCCTTGAGCACCATTTGGTTGAAGGTGACAGTTGGCAATCGTGAGGATCTGCTGCCCTTTAATGTTCGTTGGGTGCATCATATTCCCAGTATGGAGAAGGTGGCCTTTTTGTTTCCCTTGACCACCTATCATGCCTTGATGGCAGCCTACCATTTTCCTGAGTTGCGTTATGATCCGCTGAACATGGGTAAGGGCAATGTCGAGTATCATCGCTGGTTGAGTTCGTCGAGCTTTCCCAAAGATACTTTAACCTCCTATGAGCGTTGTATTCATACTGCGGTGGCGGCGACCGGTCTGACTGATCTGCCTCGGGTACGTGAGGAGGTGTGTGCCAAACCATCGGCGGCAGAGATCCGGCCTTTGAAGAATGAGGCGAAACCTTTGGGGCAGGGTGGGCGCACAGAGGGGAGCGCAGAGGTTTGGGATACCCTGAACCATGACAGCAACAATCGCTTATGGTTGCCTTGTCAGCGTCTGCCACGCAGCAACGCCATGCGCGGCATGCTCTGTCCAGAAGAGACGAAACCCAATACCGTGATCACCCCGATGTTTGTGCCCTGGGATGTGACCAGTGATGGTAACTCTTTGGCCGCAGTGCATGTCTATGTCCCGGATCCGAGCCGATTGAGTCGGGGTATTCAGGGGTTGTTGAGTCTGCGCACTTCGGACGATGTGCGCGCTTTGAGCATTCAGACCATGTACCAGGATGCCTTGAATCGTTTTAATCTGTTGAGTGATCTGTTGACCACCATGGTTCCGGCTTATGCCCTATCGTTTGGGCTCTTTTTATCGGCTTTGTTGTTGGCGCAGGTTGGGACTTTGATCGGTCATCGGCGGCACCATTATGGTATATTGTTGAGTCGCGGTTTTACCTGGGCTGGAATCTATGCCAAATTGATCTGGCAGATGATTCTGGCCACCTCCGTAGGTGGAACGGTGGCGGTGTTTGTGTTTATTCCCCTGTTGCGTCTGCTGCTGGAGGATGGTTTTAAGGGGATCATCAACCACTATCAGGATTTGCTGCCGCCTGGATATGATTTTGAAATTTTGCCGCTGCCTTGGCAGCCGATCATGGTTACCCTCGGTGAGGTGTTAGGAGCGGTATTGGTGGTCACCCTGATTTTGTTGTTCCGTTTGCCGTTGCGCTGGGGGACTGCACCGTCGGATCTGCTGCATGGGGATGGACGGATGATGGGTCGGGAAAAGGCGCGCTAAAAGGGGCTTGCCTGCAGAGAACCCGATCTCCCTACCATGACTCAGTAGTTGTTTGGCAAATTGGTGGGTTCTACTGACAGCCCCCACTGTGCTGGAGCAGCTCTGTATCGGCGCGCGGCAGGGTAACAATGATGGTGGTTTCTCCCGCTTGTTGACAATCCAACGCAATACTCCCTCCCTGAGTTTTGGCGGCCAGCCAGGCGGAATAGGTACCCAAACCTGTTCCACCCTGTTTGCCGGCAGTGACATATTTTTCAAAAAAACGTTCGCGAATGGCGATAGGCACCTCGCCCGGATTGCGGATGATGATACGAATTTCTGTTTGCGTCTGCAGCAGTTGTACTGTGACATTTTGATAGTTGCCGGCAGCCTGTACGGCATTGAGCAGCAGGTTGTGAAAGAGAGAGTAGCAGAGCAGACGCTCGCCGCAAACCAGTAAAGGCGATTCCGACTGCGGGGTGTGAATCTGGATATGCAGTGTCGAGGTGTGCCGTTGCAAATCGAGTACGACCCGTTTCAAGACTCCAAGCAGATCAAACTGTTCCCGCTGCAGAGGATATTGCCCGCTTTCCATTTTGTAGAGATCCAGGGAGCGGTTGATCATCTCCAACATGGTGAAGCCATTGGTTTCGATAACCTGAATCATGGTGCGCTGCTCTTCACTTAAATTGCGATCTGCAAGCAGCAGTTCTGGCAAGCCGAGAATACCGACCAGAGGGCCTTTCAGATCGTGACGGGCCAGGTTATCCATGTCTTCACGGATATGCAGGGTATGCAGCAGCTCTTCATTGCGTTGTAACAGCTCTTTTTTTACCCGGTGCAGTTCGACCAGGTTGGTAACGCGAGCCAAGATAACAGCAGGGTTGCTGGGTTTGCGGATAAAATCCATGGCCCCAAGGCTTAAACCATAGGTTTCATCATCATAATTTTGTTTGGCAGTCAGGAAGACGACCGGAATTTCTGCAGTTGCCGGATCGGCTTTCAATTGTCTACAGACTTCAAAGCCATCCATGCCGGGCATCATGATGTCGAGAAGGATCAAATCGATGGGAGGATGTTTGGCCAGACGCAGGCCCAGTTCACCGTGGGTGGCGATTTTTACAGTGAAGTGGGCATCGAGAGCGGCTTTGACCACATCGATATGTTCCGGCTGATCTTCTACCAGCAGGATAGTGCCTTTTTTTAAGGATTTTTGCGGAGGAGTGTGCATCACAATTCAATTTCTACCAGGGTAATATCATCGGCAAAGCTATCGTTACCAGTGTGGAGACTCAACTGTTCCAGAATCAGTTCCAAGGGGCAGTTGTCCAGACTGGTACGGCAGAGAAAGTCACGCAAACGTTCATAACCAAACAGGGAACCCTCTCTGGAGCTGGCTTCGATTACCCCATCGGAGAAGGCGTACAGACGATCTCCGGGTTGCAGATCGAGAGAGAGCATTGCTGGTTCCATTTCCAAGTTGTTCAGAATACCGAGTGGTGGCATGTTGGAGGCAAGTTCGTGTTGCAGAGTTCCCTGACGGATTAAATAGAGGTTGGGCAATCCGGCGTTCCAGAGTTGGGCTCGGTGGCGCTTGGGAGAGATTTCGATCAAGGTGGCGGCCAGAAAGATACCAGTGGGCAGACGGGCACAGAGTTGTTGATTGATGGTATGCAGGATCTGCAGAGCCGATTGGTTGCGCAGGGCCATATCGTGAAGAATAAAATCAACCAAGGGGCCGCCAATGGCAGCAGGCAGGCCATGGCCGGTAAAATCGCCGAGAAGGACCAGTTGCCGTTGATCGGGGGTGAAGAGCGAGAGCAGCAGGTCACCAGCAGTACGTTCCACGGGTGAGACAAGGGAGCGTATGGATTGGGGTTGAAAGAGGTTGGGTTGGCGCATTTTCAACAGGATGCTTTCGATCAAGTGTCGCTCTTCAACCAGGAGTCGATTTTGTTCTGCCAGTTGTCTGGTGGCTTGACGCAGCGCCATGTGGGTAGCGATACGCGAGCGCACGACGGCGATACGGAAAGGTTTGGTGATATAGTCAACAGCGCCCAAATGCAGGCCGAGCAGTTCATCGGTTTCGCTGCTGCGGGCGGTAACAAAGATGATAGGGATGTCACGGGTGGAGGGATTCTCTTTCAGTTGTCTGCAGACTTCATAACCATCCATTCCTGGCATCATGACATCAAGCAGGATCAGGTCTGGAGTAGGGGAGAGGGCAGCAATTTTCAGAGCCACAGGGCCGCTGGTAGCCGGGCGAATGGTATATTCCGGGGTGAGAGCTCCTTTCAGGACATCGATATTTTCCGGGGTGTCATCGACGACCAGGATAGTAGGTTTCATGAGTTGCTTGGATCCTGTCGGTATGGAGCAATCTGAAAGCAGTCGGGTATGGCCAGGTAAAAGTGGCTTTTTTCCTGAACACAGAATACTCTTTTCTGGTTGCAGTGGAAAGTGCAACGATGATCTGTTTGGGTAAATAGCGGTGTGTGCAATGGAATTTACAGTCATAAACAGGTGGCTGGGAGACCCTCAGCAAGCCGGTTGCAAGAATTGGGCACTGTTTGTTGCTGCATTTGCAGGTAAGCCGATTGGTTGGGCGAACCAGATTATGTATCCTGTTGAAGGAACCAAGTTTGCTTTGTTTGA
>NZ_RXIU01000120.1 GCF_004217665.1 Candidatus Magnetaquicoccus inordinatus
AGGGATTCCATCCCTGGACCCGGCCAGGGAGGTGCCCTCCCTGGACCCGCAGTTGTTTTGGGTGCTGAATAGTTACGCCGGAATTTTCTATTGCACAGACGCCCTGTCGGGCAGGAGTGACCATGTCAACGACAGCTTTTGATAATCCTTTTACCCGTTTGCCGGACAGTCAAACAAGACTGTTGGGGGTGATTGGTCACCCAGTAGCCCATTCGCTCTCCCCGGCCATTCACAATCCGGCTTTGGCCTGGCTGGGCTTGAATATGCGCTATCTGGCCTTTCCAGTACATCCCGATCAGTTGGCCACTGCGGTAAGGGGATTTGTCGCCATGGGCATGTTGGGTTTCAATGCCACGGTACCCCATAAAGAGGCTTTGCTGCCCTTGATGGACCACCTGGAGCCGCTGGCTCAGCGCATCGGGGCAGTCAATACGGTGCGCATCGACGAACAGGGCAAGCTGCATGGCTATAATACCGATGCTCCTGGTTTTGTGGACTCCCTCATGGAGAGCCATCCGTTGGATCTGCCAACAAGCAATGTGCTGCTTTTGGGGGCCGGGGGCGCCGCTCGTGGGGTGGTCGCTGGCCTGCTGGAAGCGGGATGTCAACGCATTACAGTTGCCAATCGCACGCCAGCCCGTGCACAACAACTGCTGCACGATCTGGCTGCCCACTATCCCGCTGCCGCGCTGCAGGCTGCTCCCCTGCAGGAGGAGCTCCTACCCATGGGCGACTATGATCTACTGATCAACACCACTCTGCTTGGTTTGCATGGTGATCCCTCCTTGCCACTATCGCCGCAACGTTTGCCGTCGCGGGCTGTGGTGTGTGATATCGTCTATAATCCGCCGGAAACCCCCTTGCTGCAAGCAGCACGACTCCAGGGACTGGCCACCTTGAACGGCCTGGGCATGTTGCTGCAGCAGGCCAGTCGGGCCTTTACCTTATGGACCGGACAACCAATGCCGATTGTCGAGGTGCGACAACGTCTGCTGGGACTGCTCTAGGAGTTTGGAATATAAACAATGAATTTTTCACTTGTTTTTTTGTTAATACTCCTCCTGTTTTTGGGCATACCCAGCGCTTTGGAGGCAGGGGGTTGGCTGGGAGCCACTCTGCACACGCCTGCCGGGGTACAAATTGGTGATATTTTCAAGGATGGACCCGCCGACCATGCCGGTCTGCGCAAAGGAGATCTGCTGCGCCAGATCGATGAGACGGTGATCCGCTCCCCAGATCATCTGCAGGAGTGGCTGCAACAGGCTACCCCTGGCAAAGAGGTGGTACTGACCCTGTGGCGGCGAGGAGAGGAGTTGCGTCTCAAACTGCTTCTGGAAAACAGTGCCGAACATCTGCCGGAGGGTGGGCGCTGGCAGGGAGCGCCGTCCGATCTGCCTCCCCCACCTGCCCCCCCCATGCGCGTGAGCCCGCCTGCTGCAAACCCACCTGCACCATCCGCAACACGGGCAACCGCCACTCGATCCTCTCACGATCCGCAGCGTGACTCCCCCCCTCAGCTTGCTCCCGAGGAAGCGCCGCGACCGACCCCAGCAAACAGTTGGTTGGGCATTGCCTCCCATGCGGGCACGGGAGGGTTAACCATACTTGATGTGGCTCCGGGTAGTCCGGCTGCGCAAGCAGAGCTGCAAGGAGGAGATCTTTTGATTGCCATCAATCGTCAGGCTGTGACCTCACCGGAGGGACTCAGTCAACTGTTAAGCCGCTCCCGACCTGGAGAGTGGGTGGAGATCACCTATGAACGCTCTGGTCGCGTGCGCATGACACAGATTCAACTAGCCCCTCCTCCAGGAAGTCCGTAACCTATGATTATCATTAAAACAGCGAAAGAGATTGAACGCATGCGTTTGAGTTGCCGTTTGGCGGCGCAAACTTTGAACATGATTGCACCCCATGTACAGCCTGGAGTCTCCACCAATGCCTTAAATGATCTGTGTCACCAATTTATTCTCGACCATGGGGCAACCCCTTCACCGCTGCATTATCGACCTTCGGCACACAATCCGCAGGGTTTTCCCAAGTCGATCTGCACTTCAGTCAACCAGCAGGTCTGTCATGGCATTCCCGGCCCACGGGTTTTGCGTGAGGGTGATATAATCAATGTAGATATTACGGTATGTTTGCAGGGTTTTCATGGGGATACCAGCAAGACCTTTTTTGTCGGTCCGCCCACTCCGCGCAACAGCAAGATTGTGCGGGTTGCAGAGGAGTGTTTGGCCATTGGCATTGCAGCGGCGCAACCGGGCAACCATTTTAATGCCATAGGCAACGCCATTGAACCACATGCGCGTTTGCATCGTTGTTCGGTGGTGCGGGAATATTGTGGTCATGGCATTGGCCGCTCTTTTCATGAAGAGCCTGCCGTTTTGCATTATGCCAGCCGGGACAAAGGGGCCAAGCTGTTGCCTGGCATGATTTTTACCATTGAGCCGATGATCAACATGGGCAAGCCGGAGATTCGTATTTTAGCCGATCATTGGACAGTGGTGACCAAAGATCACTCTCTTTCTGCACAGTTTGAGCATACCATTCTGATTACTCCCCACGGCAATGAGATCCTGACCGTTGCTGAGGAAGAAGCGGTCGCCACCAACGCCTAGAGCATTCTACAAACGAATAGTTGCTCCAGAAGATGACCATTGCGCCTGGCGACTGCAAAACAAATGCTTGTCGGATAGCGCGCTTGCGCAATAACCGTTATGTGCAGCCAATTGACACAGCACACAATAATCTGAGCCACGCCGGAGACACTCTGGGAGGAGGCTCCCCCAATATCCACCGTATCGACTGAAACAACCGTAAGGAAATTTGCAAATGCGGTTGCCCTGGGTGCAAAACCCCTTTTCAATGGCAATTAATTGAGCTACGGTATAGAAATTGCCAAGTCGTGGGAGTTGGATGGCTTACGCCTTCCAACAGGGGTGGGAACTATAGGTGCGACACCGGCTGCGACTGCGCAGCAAAGCAACGCATCATTGCCTTCTTTATACGGAGAAATCGTTGTCTGCTATGCCGTTACCCAGATCGCTGCCCCGCCTGAAGGGAATTAATGATGTGGTCATGGCCTTTGGCATCATCGCCATCCTGACCATTATGATTATTCCATTGCCAAAAATGTTGCTGGATATGCTGCTCTCCGTCAACATCGCAATGGGAATCGTCATCCTGCTGACAACGGTGTATGTCCATCGCCCGCTGGAGTTCTCCTCCTTCCCCAGCATCCTGCTGATGACCACCCTGTTCCGGCTCTCCCTGAACATCTCCACTACCCGTATCATCCTCATTCATGGCGGTGAAGGCGAAGGGGCTGCCGGAGAAGTGATCCGCTCCTTCGGCAAATTTGTCGCCGGCGGTAATCCGGTGGTCGGAGTGATCGTCTTCGCCATCCTGGTGATCATCAACTTTATCGTCATCACCAAAGGTGCCGGGCGCATCGCCGAAGTGGCCGCACGCTTTACCTTGGATAAAATGCCTGGTAAACAAATGGCTATCGATGCCGACCTCAACTCCGGCCTCATCTCCGAAGCAGAGGCCAAAGCCCGTCGCAAAGAGATCGAAGAAGAGTCAGAATTTTTCGGAGCCATGGACGGTGCCTCCAAGTTTGTGCGCGGAGATGCTGTCGCCGGCATCCTGATTGTTTTTATTAATATCATCGGAGGCTTTATCGTCGGCGTCGCCCAACAAGGGCTGGCTGCCGCCGATGCCGCCCGTATCTATACCATCCTCACCGTCGGTGACGGTCTGGTCGCGCAAATCCCCGCCCTGGTTATCTCCACCGCTGCCGGTTTCCTGGTCACCCGCGCCTCCTCCGATGAACATATGGCCGATCATGTGGCCGGGCAAATCACCGCCCAACCGCGTGTGATCCTGCTCAGCTCCGGCGTCCTCGGCCTCTTCGGCCTGATGCCGGGTATGCCCACCCTGCCCTTCTCCATCCTGGCCATCTTGCTGGCTGTCTGGGCCTACTTCCTCTTTCGTCGCCGCGACGCCCGCGAATGGGCGCATGCCCGCGAGGAGGTGGCGCAAGCCCGCGAAGAGTCACGCCAAGAAGAGCCTATCGAAAGCTTTCTCGCCCTCGATCTGCTGCGCCTCGATGTCGGCTATGGCCTGATTCCTCTGGTCGATGAAAGCCAGAATGGTACCCTGCTGGAAAAAATTCGTGCCATCCGCAAACAGTTTGCCATCGATATGGGCTTTGTGGTCCCACCCATCCATATCAAAGATAACCTGCAATTCAAACCCGGGGAATATGCCTTCCTGATTAAAGGGGTGGAGGTGGGCCGTGGCGAGTTGCGTCCTGGCAGCTATCTGGCCATGGAAGGGGGATCGGTCACCGGTAAAGTGGAAGGGGTCGCTACCACCGAACCGGCCTTCGGCCTCCCCGCCATCTGGATCAATGGCAATGATCGTGAACGCGCAGAAATGCTCGGCTATACCGTGGTCGATGCCGCAACCGTCCTGGCTACCCATGCCACCGAACTGATCCATACCCACGCCCACGAAATGCTCAATCGCCAAGAGGTGCAAAATCTGCTCGACCTGGTGGCCAAAAACCAACCCAAACTGGTCGATGAACTGGTGCCGCATGTGGTCAATCTGGGTGGCATCCAAAAGGTGCTGCAAGGGTTGTTGCGTGAACGGGTCTCCATCCGCGATATGACCACCATCCTGGAGACTATCGCCGATTATGCCAAAGTGATCAAACAACCGGCGCAACTGGTGGAGCTGGTACGCCAATCGCTTTCTCGCTCCCTGGTCTCCGCCTATCTGGATGAGACCGGTTCGCTGCCCGCCTTGGTGCTGGGCGCTGATGCCGAAAATATGATTGCTGAAGCGGTGGTCGATGGCGAATATGGCTCCTATCTGGCCCTGGCGCCACGCTCTGCCACACTGTTCCTGAACCGCGTGCGCGAGGCAGTGGAACATATCGCCTCGCAAGTGGTGCAACCGGTCATCCTGACCGGCTCGCGTGTGCGTCCCTTTGTCAAACAGGCTACCGAAGCCGCCATCCCCCATTTGGTGGTCATTTCGCAAAACGAAATTCCCTCCAATATCTCTGTTCACTCCCTGGGATCGGTGACCCTCTCATGAGCCGTGGTTTGACAACTCCCTGTTTTGCTCTTTTTCCCTGAGTCGGCCATGAAAGTCTCCACGTTTCAGGCGCGGGATATGCGCGAAGTGCTCAAACTGGTGAAAGAACAGTTGGGAGCAGACGCGGTCATTCTCTCCACACGCAGTATCCGCGAACCCGGTAGCGGCTTGAGTCTGGGACGTACTCTGATTGAGGTGACCGCCTGTCCTGGTCCCAATGCCCGTCCTGCTACCGCAGAGCCTGCTGCAGCGTCAACGCCCCCGGCTAAAGGCGAAACCATACGCAAAGCCGATCCCGCCGCCACCCCCTGGAATAGCGCCACTCGTGCCACACCCGGACGCTTTTCTCGGGTTGTCGATGATCCGGTACCCTATCCTCCTGCGACAGCCAGCCGCAACACTGCCTCTGCTCCTGAGCGCTCCAACGAACGGACACCCCCGCCAACAGCGGCTGCTGAACCCCCGCCTCTACCCAACCGCATGGCCGAAGCGGCTGCCTCTGTTGCTCCTTTGACAGAGGAGGCGACAGAATCGGCTCCCGAAAGCCCACAAAACCGTGCCGATCTTACCCATCCTCTCCTGATGGATCTGGGCAGCGCAGACAAGCTCTATGAAGGTTCTACCAGCGATTTGGCAGCTCTCGATGCCGAGAGCAAACGCAACTATAGCTGGCTGATCATGCACGGTGTCGAAGAGCCTATTGCCCGGCGAATTATGCTCATGGACCGCTCTGGCAAAGAGCGCGGCTTGACGGTCGCTCTGCAACGGGCACTCAAATTTCGCGATCCTCTGGCCGGAACGGCACGAGTCATCGCTCTGGTCGGACCAACCGGGGTCGGCAAAACCACTACCCTGGCAAAAATTGCCGCCGATCTGATTCTCAACCGGCAAAGATCGGTCGGAATGATCACTCTGGATACCTTCCGGGTAGGTGCCGTCGCCCAGTTGGAAACCTATGCCAAGCTGCTGCAGGTCCGTCTGGTGGTGGCACGCACCGCTTCCGAAGTCAAAGCCGGTCTGCATTCACTCAACCGCTGCGATTATGTCTTGGTCGATACGGTCGGTTCCAGCCCCTACAACCGGCGTCAGGTCAACTCCACTGCCAGCCTCCTACCCGATATTGCCGAAGAGAGAGAGGTCATCCTCTGCATGGCGGCCAACGTCCGGGAAGCTGAACAACAGGCGATTTATCGACGTTTTTCCGTATTGCAGCCTACCGGTTTGATCTTTACCAAGCTCGATGAGACGGTCACCTACGGAGGCATTTTGAATGTCTGCATCAAGGCCAATCTCCCCTTGACCCTCTATACCGATGGACAGCGCGTACCGGAAAATCTCGGTTGGATGTCGGCCAGCACTTTGGCAAAATGGTTTGCACGAGATATGCAGGCAGAACTGCAAGGCGGCATCGCTTAGGCACACTTTGTGAATGGCAAGAGTGTTGCAATCGGTTTGGTAAGCTGTTAGTGATTGAGCAGGCAGTCAAAAAACCATACCCCCACAACCGGGCGTAAAAGGTGTACAAGAAAGACCATGACCGAGGATCTTGACAATCAGGTTGCCACCCTCAAAGAGTTGGCCCGTCTGCAGAAAAAAGCGGCTGCCGGTGTTGTACCGGTCAGCAGCGAGATGCTGCATGATACCCTGTCGCAACGCAAGGTTCCCCATACCATGGCCATCACCAGTGGCAAGGGGGGGGTCGGTAAAACCTTGGTCACCGTCAATTTGGCCGTCCAATATGCCCGCAAAGGACTCAAAGTATTGTTGATCGATGCCGATTTGGGGCTCGCCAACATTGATGTGGTTCTGGGTCTTAATCCTCTCTACACCATTCAAGATGTCTTAAGTGGACAAATGACCCTGGAGCAGGTTGCCATCCAGGGCCCCTTTGGCATTACCGTTCTGCCTGCCGCCTCCGGTGTGGCCGAATTGAGCGATATGAACGAAGGACAACGCACGGCACTCATGGATCATATCGATCAATGGAATGCCGATTTTGATATTGTCCTCGTCGATACCGGTGCCGGCATCTCCCCCAATGTACGTTTTTTTGTCTTGGCCGTAGAGAGAATCATGGTGGTGGCCACTCCCGATCCGGCCAGCGTCACCGATGCCTATGCCCTGATGAAGGTGATGTTCAACAACCATCGGGTCTCCCACTTTGATCTGGTGGTCAACCAAGTCAAAAACAGTGCCGAAGCCAAGGATGTCTATCGCACTCTGTCGAGGGTGGCAGAAAAATATCTGAATATCGGTTTGAACTATGCAGGCTTTATCCCGGATGACCTGATGCTGGTGCAAGCCGTTCGGCAGCGCAAAACCGTCTCGGAGCTCTATCCCAGCGCCCCTTCCTCGTTGGCCTTCGGGCAACTGGCGGAAAATCTGATGCGCATCCTGCAACAAAAACGGCAAGATGATGGTCGAATGGTCTTTTTCTGGCGCCGTCTGCTGGAAGAGTCTGTGCGCAAAGCTGCAGCAGCTCGCCTCTCCTCCAGTGCCTGACTCCTGGCGGATACTCTGCGGAGCAACACAATGACTGGATATGTTGCCCATACAGCCTTATCCCCTGTTGAGCAAACGCCACTCATCCTACTAAAGGCAAGTATTTGATGACCCATTCGGTACCGGAAAAAAATAAAGAGATCGCTGATGCCTGGGGCACCATGAACCGGGATGAGCTGATCTTGAAATATGCTCCGATGGTCAAATATATCGCCAGCCGTATCGCTACCCGCCTGCCGCAATCGGTCGATATCGATGATCTGATCCAGGTGGGAATCCTCGGCCTCATCGATGCCGTCTCCAAATTTGATCCGCAACGGGGCATCAAATTTCAAACCTATGCCGACTTTCGCATTCGCGGCGCCATCATGGATGAGCTGCGCGCCGTCGACTGGGTGCCGCGTGCAGTGCGTCAGGTGGCCACACAAATCCAGGAAACCTATTTTCAACTGGAAGGGGAGTTGGGCCATCCCGCCGATGATGCCGATGTCGCCAGCCATCTCGGCATCTCCTTGAGCGAATTTTATCAACATATCGATGCCGTGCGTGGTATCTCCATTTTATCGTTCGATGATCTGCGCCCCTCCCTGGAGGATGAAGAGTGGGATGCCATGGATCTGATGGCCGATCCCAACTGGATCGACCCTTCCGAAGCAATCGGTCTGCAGGAACTGCGTCTGGCCATCAGTCAAGCCATTCGCGATCTGCCGGAAAAAGAGCGTCTGGTCATCACCCTCTACTATTTTGAGGAGCTGACCATGAACGAAATCGGCGAGGTGTTGGGATTGACCGAATCACGCATCTCCCAGTTGCACAGCAAAGCGGCTTTGCGCATGCGTGGACGCATTCGCCATTTTGCCAACCGGAAATAAGTCTATGAGTTACTGGAACCTGTTGGTCGTCGTCTGCTTCGGAGTGCTCTATATGGGCCTGGTGGTGATCTTCAGCCAGTTGCGACGCATGCGCAACGAAATGAAAGAGTTTCAAAACACCCTGCAGACCATGCAAGCCGACCCCAATGCCGATCATCGCGCCTATGCCGAGATGATTCGTCGGCAATTGGCCATCATCGAAGTACAGTTGGGTATCCAAACCCGAATGGTCGGTGAACGCTTGCAAGGTGAGTTGCAAGCCATTCAACGGGAGATGCGTTTCATGAGTCGTCCCGGTCATGACACTCCCGGCCATAACCCCCTGCATGCTGCAGAGAGTCGCTCTCGCGAAAACACCTATCGCGAAGCACAGTTGTTGCTGTCCAACGGCGTCAATGAAGAGCGGGTCATCTCCGAAACCGGCTTGACCGAAGAGGAGGTGCGTCTGCTTAAACGAATCCCCCGACAGAATAACGACTCCTATCGGCGCCAGGATAACCATTATAGCAATGATTACCATCATTTAGATGTTGAATAAGGACGCACACCGCCTTTGTTTGGCCTGACTTATGAATAAGAGCTTGCGGCACTGACCATGATCATTTCTGGTATTCTTCTCCCCACCCGTGAGGCTTTGAGCAGCCCAACCCTGCCTACCCTCTCTCTGAATGTGGGTGATATATTGCTGGGACGGGTCACCCAACTCAATGAGGATGGTCGTGGCGTGGTACGCTTTCCGGATGGCAGTGGCTTTACCTTTGCCCGTGCCCCCACCCTGACCCTCGGTGAACCAGTACAGGTCGAAGTCACCCGTCTGGTACCCGATCTCTCCTTTCGTCTGGTTGCCAGCTCCTCCCAATCTGCCGCTGACCTGGCAGCCAATGCCCAACAAAGTTTGGTACGCGCCCCGGATATTTTTAATAACCTGTTGCGCTGGTCCAACCTCTCAGCCAGCAACCAATCTCTCCTGCAACGTGCTCTCCCGCCTCTGTCGGTACAAGGCTTGCTGCAAGGGGATCTGACCGCTCTGGCCAGCCTGTTGGAAAATGGCTCGCAACAAGATGTGCGCACCATGATTCAACTGCTGCGTGGCAGCTCCCAAGAGCTGTTGCTGGCCCGCAACGAAACCACCAGCAGTACGCCCACCACCCCTACCGCCTCTCTCTCCACCACTCCGGCAACCGATGAGCTGCTCGCCAACAACCTGTTGCGCAACAATCTGCAACGCCTTTCCGACCTGCTGGCCATGCAGGAGATTTTGCCGCGTCTGCCGGCCAATAGTGATGGCAGTCAGGTAATGGGCTATCGTCTCTTCTGGTTGATGGAGGGGGGATTGGGCGAAGCCATCTGGTACAACCGCCGTCAGGTCAACGAACGTGAGGCTTCTGAAGGGGATGAGGAGGCTTCGGAAAATCCAGGAAGCAGTATCCATACCTCTGTTTTGTTGTCTCTCAACATGACCGAGTTGGGAGCCATACAAGCGCGTCTGAGCTATGGTGAGGGGGTGTGTCGGATTCATATTGCGGCGGAAAATGAGGAGTCCTTATCACGCTTGCGCAGTGAAATAGGCACTTTGCGTTCTGCGCTGTTGGCAGCGGAACTGCCATTGGCAGCGTTGGATGTGAGCCGTCTGCTACCGGGTGAGCTGCGTGATCAGCGCATGCGTGCCTTGGGTTTGGCCAGTCAATTTGCTGCGGAGGCATAAACATGGAAGAGCCACACCCTTTGGCAGGCGCCAGCAAACGGCAAGCAGTGGCGTTACGCTATCGCAAAAGCCAGGATGTGGCACCACGGGTGACCGCCTCCGGGCAGGGCCGCATCGCTGACGCGATTATCAAACGTGCCAAAGAGAGTGGAATCACTTTGATGGAGGATCCCGATCTGGTCAATCTGCTCAGCAAAGTACCGGTTGGCGATACCATTCCTTTACCGTTATACAAAGCGGTGGCCGAAGTACTGGCCTATGTCTATCGGATCAACAAATCGCTTAAATCCTGAGAGACTTTCCTGACGCAGGGCATGACTGGAAGCAAACAGGAACACACCGGCAGGGCAATCGCATTTGAAAATCAGAAAATTATTATGGAGGTCCAGGAGGAGATTATCTCCTCCTGGTGGGTGCAGGGCAAAGCCCTGCTGAAAATGTGCGGCGTTTCACA
>NZ_RXIU01000121.1 GCF_004217665.1 Candidatus Magnetaquicoccus inordinatus
CATCTCCACCTTTGGAATCCATGATATATAATTGTGGTGTACCGGCCCGATCGGAGTTGAAAACAATTTTTTGTCCATCCGGCGACCAGGAGGGTGAGGTATCGATGGCCTGGTTATCGGTCAAACGGATCGGGTGTGAACCGTGCAGATCACGAACATAGATCTCTGGGTTGCCATCCATGCTCAGGGTAAAGGCCATGCGTCGGCCATCCGGGGACCAGGAGGGAGCGCTGTTCAGACCAGGATAATCGCTCAAAACCGAGGATCCTCCACCCAACAGACTGAGGCGGGCAATGCGTGGTGCGCCACTTTCATAGGTGATATAGAAAAGACTGTCGCCATCGGGAGAAAAGCGTGGGGTCAGCACCAGATCTTTGCCCTGAGTCAAATCGACGCGGTTGGCGCCATCTTGATCCATTATACTGATCTGTTTGCTGTTTCCCCTGTGCGAGACAAAAGAGATGCGCGAGGTAAAATAGCCCGATTCACCGGTCAAACGGGTATAGATCTCATCGGCCACCCGGTGCGCCACATGACGCCAGTTGCGTGATGCGGCGGAAAAACGTTTCCCTTTGCCAATCAGATTGCCTTGGAACACATCATAAAGGAAAAAGTCAACGACTACCTGATCCCCTTCCTGGCGTGCGGCTCCGGAGACCAGAGCTTCGGCATTGATGACCCGCCACTCCCGAAATTGTGGGCCATTTTTCCAGAGATGATCCGGCATCTGCAAAAAGGCACCTTTGCTGATGGGGCGAAACAGGCCGGAGCGTTCCAAATCAGCGGTAACCACTTCGGCTACCTGACTGCCCATGGTACCTCCGCCACTCACCTGACCATCGCCTGCCAGATTGACAAAAGAGGGGATGGCAATCGGCAGTGGTGTCAATCCTCCTTTGGTGATATCAATGCGAATACCACCGGCCAGGGCAGAGCTGCTGGCAAACAGCAGCAGCAACAGCAACAGCACTCCTTGCCTGTGGATGGCAAAGTGACAAACAGCCTGAACGCAACGGATAAAAAACATGGTCGTTACCTCACAGAAGCTTTTCAGCAACATGGAGAGTCAATTTGCCCAACAAATTGGTATAGCTACCCAACTCATTGTCATACCAGCCATAGGTGACGGCCTGGGTGACTGGCACCTCCAGGGTATGCGAGGGAATCATATCGCGCATCTCTGGAGTCAAATGAGGCACGCGATCCAGATTGACACGGGTATAGGCGGTGCGGGTATGGGTCTCTGCGCCTTCGATAACAGCGGCGGCCATGGGAAAACCAATCATATCAGCAGAGACATTTTGCGCAGCACTGTATACCAAATAGCCGGCACAGGAACCCTCTGCTGCCTCTTGATAGACCCGATTGATATCAGTGCGATTGATGGGGTTATCCCGGCTTTCTGATTGCATATTCAAGGTCAGGATAATCAGCGAACCGGTAGCGGTAGGCACACGCACCGATTCGGCCATCATGCCAATTTCAGCCATCTCCGGCAATACCAGCCGCAAGGCTTTGGCGGCACCGGTGGTGGTCAAAATCAGGTTATTGAGGACACTACGATTTTTACGCAGATCTGAGGCATTGGCGCTGGGCAGGGCATCCAGAACCACTTGACTGCTGGTTGAAGCATGCACAGTCACCATGGATGCGGATAGGATACGGTCGGCACCAAAATGGTCCAGAATGGGCTTCATCATGAAGGCCAGGCAGGTGGTGGTGCAGGAGGCAGCCGAAATCAAGGTATGCTGTCCCGGAATATACATCTCATCGTTGACCCCCATGACCACGGTAGTGGCATCATCGGGCATGGCAATGCCGCTGCTTTTGATTTTGAAGGGGGCGGAGAGCAACACCTTTTCGGCACCGGCATCCAGATGGCCGCGCAAAGCACCATTTCCTGCATCAGCCGATGCGGTTGGATCAACAAATACCCCTGTACAATCGACTACCAGACGCACCCCATGTTGACGCCAACCAATATCACGGGGGTTGCGTTGATGGCGCAAAAAATGAACCGGTATGCCATTGATAACCATGCGTCCGCTGTTTTCATCCAGCTCTTCGATCACTCTCTGCCCGTGATAACCGTGCAGAAACTGTGTTAATCGTCCGTATGTGCTGTCATGCTCGACTACGTGAGCCAGATCTGCCAAGCTTTTGCCAACCGGACGGCCCACATTGATGACAATTTCATCAAACGTTTTGTTTGCCAGGTGGTACCATAAAGAGAGCTTACCTATCCGGCCCATGCCATTGATGCCCAGTTTCATGAACGCCTCATTGTTGTTGACGATGGAACGCGCGCAACCCACACTCCATGAGTTACGTGAAATTATTTATTGTATGTCAGAAATCCCTCGTCACGCAACCCACAGAAATAAAAAATCGCCAGGAGAGCGAAAGCCGAGACAGGAAGCGGTATGGGGATTATCTTGCTTTTTTGCCCATGCCGGGCTAGAGTTCGCTGAGAAGAGGAGTGCAAGAGCAGTTTGCTGAGGATTTTCAAGTGGGGAAGGTTCCATGCTTTTTTTAAAATTGCTTGAAAAAATACCATTTTTTGCCAACTTTACCACGGAACATAAACGCATGTTGGCGGAATCGGCCTCCTTTTTTGTTCCTTTCAAAAAAGGTGATGTGTTGATTCGTGAAGGAAGCTTTGACAACACTTTGTATATTGTGGTCAAGGGAGCGGTCATGGTCAGCAAATCGGGGGTTCCGGGAGAGATATTGGCTACTTTGCCGGCGGGATCGGTTATTGGTGAAATCGCCTTTTTGACCAACCGCATCCGTACCACCACCGTTACGGCTCTGGAGGACAGCATCTGTTTTGCCATTGATCGCAAAGCCATGGAGGAGTTGGAATTTGCCATTCAACTGCAATTCAAAGATGAACTGATCAATATCTTGATCGGCCACTTGGACCGCACCAACGTCACCCTGGTTGACAGCAAGCGTGATGGCAAAGGACAAGTACACGGCGATGAGTGATCTTCTTGCAAAAGGTGCCCGTTTTTTTCTGAAATTGCTGGAGAGTTTTGAGCAGACAGCGGTGGAAGAGCCACCTTTATTGTCGGCCTGCAGCAACGAATTGACCAAACCGGAGTGCCGTTGCGATACACCGGATCGCTATGAATATGTCATCATTGCCAATCGCGGTATCATCGCCTCGATGGTGATCCAGGAGGCACACAAGGCGGGAAAACGGGTATTTGTCTTATGGGAACAAGAGGATCTACCCTATTTTGATCATCTGCTGGACAATGATAATGGTGACATTGTTCTGCCGGTTTTGACCTATAAGGATAGCCGTAACAAGGGTGAAGAGCGGGAAGATATTCAGGTCATCCGCCGGGTGCGGGAGATGATCGAATCCATGAATATTGATCCCAAAACAGTAGCGATTCACCCTGGATATGGTTTCAACTCGGAAGATCCCGAATGGAATGCTGCCGCCAGCCGATATTTTAAGATTCTCGCCCCCTCCCCTGCCTGGATCGAATTGTTGGGCAATAAAATGGAGGCCAATCGTTTTTGTCAGGAGACAGCGATTCCCCTGCCAATCAGTTCCGGTGATGTAAAAACCCGCAGTGAGGCACGGACCTTTTTCCGACGCTATCAGACCACTGTGCAACGCTTTTTATTCAAGGATTGTTTTGGCGGAGGCGGCAAAGGTCAATTGGAGGTGGATGCCTCTGTACCTGAAGAGGAGTTTTTGAATCTGTTTGAGCAGTTTGCTGCGCGCCATCCCTCGTTCATCATCAACGAATTTGTGGTCTCCAATCGCCATATCGAAATGCAGGTGATGATCGACAAAGAGGGGAGCATTCGTTTTGGTCCGATGCGCGATTGCACTCTGCAACGGGGCAAACAAAAGATTATTGAAGAGATCGCCATTGGCATCACTGCCGAACAGGTGCAGTTTCTGCGGGAAAATATTACAGCATTTTTTCAAAAAGGGGCGGAAAAGCTGGGCCATCCCTATGAAGGTCTGGCCACCTTTGAAATGATGTATCTGCCTTTGGAAAAGCGTTTTTATTTTTTGGAGGTCAATACCCGCATTCAGGTGGAACATCCGGTTTCAGGTCATCAGGGAGGCATTCAGTTTATCCAAACCCAGTTTGATATTGCCGAAGGCAAGCGGCTCAAGTCACAAGTGGAATTGGATGCGGAGGCCAACGCGCGCGGGGGACATACCATGGAGGCGCGCATCTGCTTTGAGCGCTTTTTATCCGCCTCCGAACGGGAAGCCTTCAAAAAAACCATGGGTGTGGATATTGTCACCGTTCCCGAAGCCGGGCAGCCGATTCATGTGTTGGAGTTGCCTGCTGGTCGGGATGTTACCGTCTATATGGACCATCGTTTGGATGGCGGTGATGATCGGCAAACAGGACGGATGCCCAACAAACAGTATGACTCGATGGTGATTCAAATTGTGGCACGGGGTGTCGATCGGGATGCTGCCCGTCGGCGTCTGATTTCTGCTGTGGAAACCTTGCAGGTGCATGGTTTGCAAACCAATCAGGCTTTTGTTTTGGCTCTGTTACGCCATCCGCTTTTTATCCGCGGGGCCAGTACCTCTGACCAACCGGTGGTACAAGAGGCGATGGCGCAGACCGTTCAATTTTCCGAACGCGCTTTTTATCACCGTGAACAAATGGCGCGGCGCCACAAACAAGAGCAACAAACCCGGCAACTTTTGCAATCAATCGCCAACCGCGAGTTGGCCTTGCCCGAAGGATTGACCAAACTGGATCTACCCTATCTGTTTGCCTCCCGCCTGGGTCATCTCAAGCCAACCACCAGTCATATTCGTCAACTGCTGGCCGACATGGATCTTTCGGCAGAGGAGCTGCGTGCCTCGGAAGAGCGTGTGGTGATCCATTGGCCATTGGGTCTATTGGTACATGATCTTCTGGATACCTTTGGTGCTTTCGGGGTGCATCTGGAAACTCACCATTCCAGTCGTCCGCAAGCCCGTTTCTCAGTGCCTTGTCGTATTCAACCATTGTTTTTATGCTATCTCCAGCAGTACGCTGATGATCGTGCGACCTGAAAGCTTGTGAATACATTGTGACCAGCAGCACGCGGCCAGGTACGGCGCCCACCAATCCGCAACGCCGCCGCATGGTCACAGAGTAGATTGAAGCACAAGCTCTGGTCGCCCATGACCAAAAACTGTTGAGAAGCTCTCAATAAATCTTGCAAATAGCAAAGCTGTAAAGAGTGCAACTCCAATTTTGTAAATGTTGCACCCCTCCGTTGCTCCTAAAAAAGTGTGGGAACTGAACCACAACAGCTCCCAGAAAGAAGATTCTGGCAGAAGACAACCCCTCTTCTGCTTGCCACATTATGTTGATGAAATGGTGTTTGAGAGGAGGTGGCATATGCTTCGTTTGAAGCGCTTTTTGCCGGCGGCATTTTTTGGCTTGGTGGGATTGATCTCCCTGCTCAGCATGACGTTGCATTATCACTCCTCATCGCGCTCTGCAGAAGAGGCGGCCCACGCCACTTTGAACCATATTGGGCGACGCACGGTAGAAAAGATTGTGGGTTTTTTATCTCCTGCAGCGGCCATTGTGCAGTTGAATGCCCATCTGTTGGCTTTGGAAAGCGAAAGTCAATTTTTACACCGTTTCAACCAATTGACCTGGCGTCAATTGGCACTCTATCCACAGTTCAGCCTGGTCTATTTTGGTGATCGACAGGGTAATCATTGGCTCAACAAGCGTGAACGGGATGGGACAATTCGTACCCGTGAAGTGCATCGGCTGGATGATTCAGCCGCCAGTCGTGCGGCATTACGAGAGGCTGCCCGCTTGAACTCTCCAGAGCAGATTGCTGCTCTGCTTGCCCCCTATCTGGAGACCCGTTGGTATGGCCACACAGAAAATGGCGCTTTGCTCAAGCAGGAAACGGTATATGATTTTAATTATGATCCCCGTTTGCGCCCCTGGTATTCGGGCGCCTTGAATGTGGATAATCTCTATTGGACCAATGTTTATACTTGGCTGGATGTCTTCAAGGGTCAACATCTGTCACAGGTTGGTATTACCGTCTCCATGCCGGTCAAACAGGCTGGTCAGATGTTAGGGGTGGCGGGAATTGATATTACCCTGAAGGATATTTCGGAATTTTTGGCACATTTGGAGATCAGTCCGCATGGTCGGGTGTTTATCTTCAACAACCAGGGTGAGACGGTCGCTTTGAGTGACTTTGCAGCGGTGATACGTAAAGCGACAGATGGAACGCTGCAATTAAATCGGATGATTCAGGTGGCGGATCCGGTGATAGTCGCCTCTTACCGGCAAGCGCTTGGTGCAGCGGCTGACCATGAGGGAGAGGGAATACGATCACCCATTACGGAAAAATATTTTACTTTTCATGATAATGGAGAGCGCTATTTCGCCTATTATGCCCCGATAACCCTGGAACCGGCTTTGCATTGGACCATTGGGGTGGTTGTTCCTGAACAGGATTTTTTGGCTGAGGCCAATAAAACGTTGTGGCGTACCTTGCTGATTTCCGCAATCAGTTTGCTTGTGGTGCTGTTGATTGGCATGCGTATTGGCCAGAGCATTATGCAGTCCTTTTCCTATCTGCTCAGCGAGGCACGTCGTATCAGTGAGTTGGATTTGCGCCCTTCGTCTCCTGTCAAAACCCTGTTTGTTGAATTTCAAGAGTTGACCGACCGATTTATCCGCATGAAAGAGGAGTTGCGGGAGATGGTGGAGGTGCTCTCTGGACAGACAGCACAACTGAATCAATCGGCCAACGAGCTCTCTGGGGTGGCGAGCAACATGGCGGATGAGTCAGAAAAGATGCGCACCGGGGCCAATCGCATTGCCAGCAGTACCACACAAATGAGTGGCAATATGAATGCCATCTCTTCGGAAATGCAGGAGATGAATCAATCGATCCGTGGAGTATTTCACTCGGTTGATTTGATGAACCTGAACATGAATACCATTGCCACAACAGCAGAAGAGAGCAGTGATCGTTTGCGGCGTCTGGTGTTGGTGGGAGCCGATGCCAATAGCAATATGGCGCATGTCAAGGAAGCGGCACAACGTACCAGCAACAATGTGACCAGTATGGCACAGGCCATTGAGCAGATGAACAATGCCCTGCATGCGGTGCGGGCCCGTTGTGAATCGGCCAGTCAGGAGTCAAAACGGGTCAGTGCCCAGGCAAGCGGCAACTCGGTGGCGATGGAAAAATTGGATAGTGCGGCCAAAGAGATAGGCAATGTGGTGCATGTAATCAATCGCATAGCCGGGCAAACCAGCATGTTGGCCTTGAATGCAGCCATTGAGGCATCACGAGCTGGCGAGATGGGCAAGGGATTTGCAGTGGTTTCCAATGAAGTCAAAGCATTGGCGCAACAGACTGCCAATGCCACGCAGATGATTGCCCAATGGGTTGAGCAAATTCGCCTGAAGACCGATGATGTGGTTGCTGCTTTTCACAGCATGACCGCCGGTTTGGCACACATCAATCACTCCAATGACAGCATATTGGGCTCTGTGGATGAGCAGAGCAGTTCTATTGAAGAGATCACACAGGTGATGCGTCTCTCCTCCGAAGAGACCGATGCGGTCACCCATCGCGTGGGTGAATCGGCACAAAATATGGATCAGGTTGCGCAGGCCATGACGCACATTTCCAAGGGAATTACCGAAGTTGCGCACCATGTGGCAGAGGCATCCAACGAGATCTCCGGAATGGCCAACAGCATAGCAGGAATTTCGGAAGGATCGGTTACTATTGGCAATAACGTCAATGCTGCCTTTCAATCTTCCCAAGAGATTGTCCGCGCGATGGAGGAGATGCACACCTCTATTGTCGATGTACAGGAGGTCAGTGATACAGTGCGACAGCGTGCGCAACAGGTATCACACATTGGCGCTGAGATGCGTCTATTGTTAGATAAATTTCATTATTAACGATAGCGACTCGTGTTTTGGCGCAAATATTGCGTAAAATATTTTCGTCTGGTAAAAGAAGGAATTTTTTTGCTGATGAATCGCAAAAAAGCAATCAAAACAAACCTTCTGCTCTATTCATCACATTGACACCCAAGACGGAATCGGCTATCTAAACAAGCAGGCAGTTAATATTATAGTGACTTTCACATTCCGGGCAAAAGGGGAGGGCTCACCATTACCAAAAGGTGAGTTAAATGGTATGGAGCAATCAATGACTAAAGCAGACATCGTCGAAGCCGTTTATCGGGAGATCGGTGTTGCCAAAAAGGAGGCGGCCATTATCGTGGACACGGTGTTTGAAGCCATCCGTGCCAAACTGGAGGGCGGAGAGTCCGTAAAAATTTCCCGCTTCGGCAACTTTAATATTCGCAATAAGGTGCCGCGCCGTGGCCGCAACCCAAAAACCGGTGAAGAGATTGAAATCACTGCACGCAAGGTGTTGACCTTCAAACCCAGCCAAATCCTGCGTGAGCGGGTACGGGATGGGCAAACCGATTAGTGCTGTTTGAATCAGAATGAGTGGCGCGGTTTGCAGGTCGGCATAAAGAGCGATTCCGCAACATGGGATCGAAGAGTTGTAATCTGTTTGTCAAAATGGATGGATGCTCATGCCTGCCGAAACAGGATTGGATTATCAGCGCGCCAGAAAAAACATGGTGCAGGAACAGTTGCTGCAGCGACAGATCCATGATCCGCGCGTGTTGCGGATAATGGGTCAGTTGCCGCGACATCTTTTTGTCGATGAGGCACTGGCCGGTTTGGCCTATACACAAGCCACTTTGCCCATAGGCAAGGGACAAACCTTGTCGCAACCCTATACGGTAGCCCGCATGACTGAGGCTCTCTTGTTGACGGGTGATGAAGAGATATTGGAGATTGGTACGGGTTCAGGCTATCAAACCGCTGTCTTGGCTGCCTTGAGCCGACGTGTGTTTACCATTGAGCGCATACCGGGATTGGCAGAGTTGGCACGTCAACGTTTGCGCCGCCTGGGATTTCACAATGTCAGCTACCGGATTGGGGATGGGACTCTTGGCTGGCCAGAGTTGCGGCAATTTGACCGTATTCTGGTGGCTGCCGGCACACCTATCGTACCAGAAAATTTGACCAAACAGTTGACCATCGGCGGCTCATTGTTGATTCCCGAGGGCGATGAACACAAGCAACAGTTGTTGCGAATCGTCAAGCTCAACGCCGAGACATTGCAACGAGAAGTTTTAGAAAATTGTCGTTTTGTACCATTGGTAGGAGCACAGGGATGGCGCGAACAGAGCAAGCCGGTTCGTCCTGTTGTGGCAAAAACCAATAGTACACCCTGGTGGAAACCGGAAAGAGGGGGAGTGGAGAGGTCCGAGCGGAATTATCCGCGCGAACCGATTTAGTAGCATGACAGGGATGAATCCAGAAGAGCACTCTCCTGGATTGCCTACTCTTTGCGTTTGATTGATCAGGGAGAAAGAGAATGATTGCGACCGCACTGCGGGAACGACGTTCGGAGACCATTCGCCAGGCTTTGGCCGAACAGGGTTTGGTCAATGCCGGGCATATCCATCTGGACTATTCGACACCAGAATTGGTCGAACAGGTGATTCAGCGCAAAGAGGGGCGGCTGGCTGTAGGGGGTGCTGTTGTGGTGGGCACAGGCATCTATACCGGTCGCTCTGCCAACGATAAATATATTGTCGAAGAGCCATCCAGCCGCGAGCAGGTTGCCTGGGGCAAAACCAATCGTCCTTTTAGTCCAGAAAATTATGAACGGCTGCGGCGCCGGGTCATGGCCTTCCTGCAAGAGCGAGATCTGTTTATTCAAGAGTGCCGCGCCGGAGCCGACCCCCGTTTTCAACAGCGTGTACGGGTGATCACCCAATGGGCGTGGCAGGCGATGTTTGCCCGCAATCTGTTTATTCATCCACGCACTTTCAATGAGATGATTCAGGAACCGGATTATACGGTGATCGTTGTTCCTGGTTTCAAAGCGCATCCGCAAGAGGATGGTACCCGTTCGGAAGTATTCATCATCTTTCATCCTGGACGCCGAGAGATATTGATTGGTGGGACGGGTTATGCCGGTGAGATCAAAAAATCGATCTTTACAGTGATGAACTATTTGATGCCCCAACGCGGGGTATTGCCGATGCACTGCAGTGCCAATATCGGGGTGGATAATGATTGTGCCATCTTTTTTGGTCTCTCCGGGACTGGCAAAACCACCTTATCGACCGATCCAGAACGACGCATGATTGGTGATGATGAGCATGGCTGGTCGGATCAGGGCATTTTTAATTTTGAGGGTGGTTGTTATGCCAAAGTGATCAATCTGTCGGCACATGCGGAACCGGAGATTTGGGGATGTACACGTCGCTTTGGGACAGTTTTGGAAAATGTGGTGATGGATCCGGTCAGTAGGCGGGTTGATTTGTATGACAGCCAGTTTACGGAAAACACCCGTGCTGCCTATCCTCTCACCTCTTTGACCAACATTCAGGCCAACAGCATGGGGGAACATCCCAAGCATGTCATTTTATTGGCTGCCGATGCTTTTGGCGTGTTGCCACCGGTTGCCCAACTCAGCAACGAACAGGCAATGTATCATTTTCTTTCGGGATATACGGCAAAACTGGCTGGTACCGAAGTGGGTTTAACCACAC
>NZ_RXIU01000122.1:0-4887 GCF_004217665.1 Candidatus Magnetaquicoccus inordinatus
GCGGATTGGCGCGCATTGTTGCGCCAATTCGCACAGCATCCCCATGGGGGTAGAGCTGGCGATCCAGTACAAACCTGAATAGTTACGGATTTTTAATCCTTTAATCTTTTGCCTTTGGCGCGCCTTTCACAACAAGCCGACGCGCTTTTTGCGTCGGCTTAAGCGCCTAATGGAAGCAAGCTGAGCGGATTGGCGCGCATTGTTGCGCCAATTCGCACAGCATCCCCATGGGGGTAGAGCTGGCGATCCAGTACAAACCTGGATGGTCATGCGAGCTGCACAGTAGATTTATTCACAAGCCCGGAGCGCGCACAATGAGTCCAGAACAGTTGCAAGCCATTTTGACCGCCCTGGTGGAAGGGCGGGCCACTGTGCCGGAGACCATGCAGCAGTTGCAACGTTTTCCGGTGGATCCGGTACTGCGCGACGGGCAGGTGGTGGCGCGTTTGGATACACAGCGCAGCTTGCGGCATGGTTTTCCAGAGGTGATTTTGGCCCAGGGCAAACGCTTTATCGATTTGCAGGAGGTGGTGGAGCGGGCATTGAGCCATGGTAACGATCTGTTGATTACCCGTTTGCGCCGCAAAAGGATGTTGCGTTTGCAAGAGCGTTTTCCAGAATTGCAGGTGGCCGGGCAATCGCGTTGTCTGTATCGTCAGGTGGCGAGTCGCGAGCCAGTGGGGTTGGTTGGGGTGTTGTGCGCCGGAACCAGTGACATTGCGGTGGCTGAGGAGGCGGCATGGATAGCCCGTTTGTTGGGGGCGCGGGTAGAGTGTTGTTATGATGTCGGGGTGGCGGGTTTGCACCGTTTGTTTGCCGCCAGTGCTCTGTTGCAGTCGGCGAAGGTTTTGGTGGTGGTAGCGGGAATGGAGGGGGCGTTGCCGTCGGTGGTAGGGGGATTGGTGGATAAGCCGGTGATTGCGGTGCCCACCTCGATTGGTTATGGCGCCTCCTTGCAGGGTATATCGGCTTTGTTGGGAATGTTAAACAGTTGCTCGGCCAATGTGACGGTAGTGAATATCGATAATGGCTTTGGTGCCGGATATGTAGCAGGTCTGATCAATCGGGGTGCGGCAGAATGCAGATGAGTGAAGAGCAATGTGCGCATTTGTATGGGCAGTTGTTGCAATATATTGGCAGGTTGGGATCGGTAGTGGCAGCCTTTTCTGGAGGGGTGGACAGTACCTTTTTGGTGCGAGCGGTGCAGGATGCTGGGGTAGACTATTTGGCGGTGACCGCCTTGTCGCCAACCATGCCAGAGCAGGATCGTCAGGATGTAGCCCGCCTGGTGCAGACGCTGCAGCTTAAGCATCGCTTCATTGAGAGTGGCGAGATGGATGATGCACAGTTTGTGCGCAACGATTTTAACCGTTGTTACTATTGCAAGAGTGATCTGTTTATCCGTTTGACGGAGTTGGCACGTCGCGAGGGTTATGCCTGGGTGCTGGATGGCAGCACTGTCGATGATGCGGGAGATTATCGCCCGGGGATGCGTGCCAGGGGCGAGCAGGGGGTTGAGAGTCCTTTGTGGGCGGTGGGACTAGGCAAAGAGGTGGTGCGGGAGTTGGCGCGCTGGAAGGGGTTGGCCAATTGGAACAAACCGGCATCACCTTGTTTATCGTCACGAATCAGTTATGGCGAGCCGATTCTCAACCAATCGTTGCGGATGGTGGAGGCTGCAGAGGGGATATTGCGTGGTTTGGGTTTGACAACGCTGCGGGTGCGCAAACAGGGAGAGACAGCGCGTATTGAGCTGTTGCCGGAGGATTTTCCTTGTCTGCTGCAGGAGGAGGTACGGCAGCGCTTGACGCAGGAGATGTTGGGATTGGGATTCAAGTATGTCACCCTCGATCTGGAGGGTTTTCAGAGTGGCAAGCTCAATCGGGTGATTCCGATAGCCAAGCAATCGGCTGCTGATCAGTAGGCCGAGCAGCTTCAATTGCCAGGTTGTGTAGAGTCCAACAACCTGGCAACGACCGTTGTGAAGCCAGCAATTTTTCCTGTAAGCCCTCATCAGGTGATCTGAAACAGACGTTGAAAGCTGGCCTCTTCCAGTACTTTACGAATTTCTGGATGGGCATGTGCCAGTTCGATCTGTTGCTCGCGACTGCCCGCCTCTTCGCGCAAGATGATCAACATACCCAAGGCAGAGGAGTCGATAAATTCGGTCTTGGAGAGGTCAACGATATAGCGGGTCTGTTTTTTCCGTTCGCTGAGATCACGACGGTAGGCATCACGAAATTGACGATGCAAACCAAAACTGAATTTGCCGTCCACCTGAATGATGGTTTCCTTCTCCGTCCGCAGTACGGAAACATTTCCTGGATGGCTGCTCATCTTTCCTTACTCGACCATTGGGTAGTGCATAAAAGGGGCAATATTAGAAATATATCATATTGCTGCATTGCAGCATAGCGGAGGTGAGGCGATGCTGTCAATTCAATTTTTCGTAACTATTCAGATTCGTGCTGGCTCGCCAGCTCTACCCCCATGGGGATGCTGTGCGGATTGGCGCAAAAAAGCGCGCCAATCCGCACAGCTTGCTTCCATTAGGCGCGCCGCGCCGACGCAAAAAGCGCGTCGGCTTGTTGTGAAAGGCGCGCCAAAGGCAAAAGATTAAAAACCAAATCCCAGGGATTCCATCCCTGGACCCGGCCAGGGAGGTGCCCTCCCTGGACCCGCAGTTGTTTTGCATGGTGAATAGTTACAATTTTTCATTGGTTAGTGTAAAATAGTGTCGTGAAGGAGGCGCTCCAACTGAGGGAGCTGTTGCCTGGTCAGGCGGTGGTGGGCGATGCTCAATTGCTTTAATTGGCCTTAAACTTGCTTTAACACAATCAGACCCGACAGGGCCGGGTCGGGTTTAAGCAAATTAATGTAAACAAAACACTGTATTGAGGAGATTGAGCATGGACTACTACGGACAGCAAACCGTGTCAACATTTCAACAGGAAGCGGCAGTATTCATGGCTCCGCCCCCTGCCATGGTGGAGCAGCCGGTAGAGGCAGAAAATGTTCATTCGCTTGCTGGGGAAGCTATCGTGCATCCGGTCACCCAGGCTGCGGATCCGTTTACTTTGTTGGAAGCCAAGATGGAGACGATGCGCAAGGCGATCTATTCCTGGCGTGGTCGTGCGGAAGAGTTGCAAAGCACATTGCAGGAGCGGGAGGCGTTGGCTGCTCTGCAGCAGGAGCAGATTTTGGCCTTGCAGGAGGAGATGGCCCGCATGCAGCTTGCGTTGCAGAATCAAGGAGAGTTGTTGAGTGCGGAGCAGGGCAAGAGTGCCGAGTTGCAAGAGCAGGGTGCCGGTTATCTGTTGCAGTTGAGCGATAAGGAGCAAGCGCTTGCCGAGGCGGAGGCAAAAATCTTGACCATGGAGCAACTGGCGATTCGTTTTGAGGTGCAGATTCAGCACATGAATGGTGAGCAGTTGCAGTTGGAGGAGAAGCTGGCGGGTAAAGAGAAAAATATTGCTGACCTGGAGGGTTATATTGCCTTGGTTGAGCAGGAGAACAACGCTCTCAAGCAGCAGTTGGAACAATTCACCGGAGCCAATCATCAGATGCTGGATCGTTTGAACACCATGTTGGAGCGGTTTGCCAGCGATGCGGAGGAGAACAGCTTTGCTCTGCCGCAGAGCAGCGCTTCTGGCTTGGGTTTATATGGTGCCACAGCCGGTCATGCCTGATCGTTTGTTGTTTGCCAGTAGGTTTTGACCGGATTTTCTTTTCGGTCGTCATGACGGTCCAGAAACTCTGTTTCTGGACCGTTGTTTGTTTGCAGAGGGGATGATTGTGAAACCGAGAGCAGAGCAGGGAGCTTGTGAATAAATCGTCGCGAGCAAGTCCACGGGCAAGACGCAGGCGATTGAGCGACGAGACATATCAAGCAGATAGGCGAGGAGCGAAAAAGCCTGCAACGCCGCCCGTGGGCTGCGCAGCAGGTTTATTCACAAGCTCAGGGGCATTGCCTTTCTTGTAGCCCCCGCAGGCATCATGCGCTCTCTAATCGTTTTGCTTTTTCGGCAGTACCAGCGAAGCCAGCACCCCCAAAGCAAGCACAGAAAAGACCACGATCATGCTTTGGCCCGGAGTAATGTGCAGATTGGGCCATTGGAAGATGGTGTTACAGGCTTCGATAAAAAGTTTGGCCCCGATATAAAAGAGCAGGGCGATGATGGATTTGTCAAGATGAACGAGAAATTGCATCAAGCTGGAGAGAATAAAAAAGAGGGCGCGCAAGCCCATCACACCAAAGATCATGGCGCTCCAGACCAGAACCGGCTCTTTGGTAACCGCAATCACCGCCGGTACCGAGTCAAAGGCAAACATCACATCGGTTGCCTGGATGACCATGGTGCACAGCAGGGCCGGAGTGGCATAACGGGCAGCCTGCTCTTTGAGTTGGATGGAGGAGTCCTGGCGTTGCAACTCTTCAGCCTCTTGCCGGGTGAGGATCATATCCTGACCATGCAAACGGGGAAAGACCGGCATAAAACGTTCGGTCAGGCGGACCGACCAATGGTGGGAATAGTCATGCAGTGATTCATCGGCCTCCCCGGCAGTAATCATTTTCCAGGCCGTCCAGAAGACCACAACCGCAAAGAGTATCCCTACCCAGGGGGAGGCAGCATAGAGAACGGTGCCGATACTGGCAAAGGCCAAACGGAAAATAATCGCTCCCAGGATGCCGTAGAATAAAACCCGACGCAGCAAGACCTCTTTGATGTTGAAAGAGGAGAAGATCACCATAAAGACCATTACGTTATCAAAAGACAACGACTCTTCCAAGACAAAGCCAACCAGAAAGAGTTTGGCATAGGCCGGGTCAAAGGCATACCAGAGATAGGCGGCAAAAGCCAATGCCGCAATTACCCAAAATACAAA
>NZ_RXIU01000122.1:5605-10518 GCF_004217665.1 Candidatus Magnetaquicoccus inordinatus
ATCTCATGGAAGGTTTTGCCGCGCCCATTTTCGCCGATGGCGTGCATTTTCCACTCTCCGGCATGGCGGTAGAGTTTGGCCATGATCATTGCTGTATGGGGGCCTTGGCTGTTGAGCTGATAGCGCGCTACCTCCTGTTGTGTACTGCGGTCCACCAGGCGGCAATAGGCATTTTGCACCCGGTCAAATGTATGCCCGGTAAAGCTGTTGACCACAAAAACCAAAAATTTGACCCCTTGCGGAACCATGGCCAGATTGACCAGAATCTGTTCATCGTCGCCCTCTCCAGCACCGGTGACATTATCACCGGTATGCTGAATGGAGCCATCGCGGCTGTGCAACTGCTGGAACCAGACAGCATCCACAATCTGGTTGTTTTGATCAAACAACAAACAGGAGGCATCCAGGTCGATTTCATTATTGCTGCTGAAAAAGCTCAACAAGCCGCCCGATTTTTTTACAATATCCCAACCCAAGCCCATGACCACCTGTTGCAAGGGTTGTCCCGACTCCTTGTTCAGGCTGATTTTTTGTCCTTTACTCAGATTAATGCCCATTCTTACTCCTTTCTCCACGACAATCAAGCATCGACGCCAAAATGACGAGCCAAGGGGGCCAGGCCACCAGCAAAACCTTGTCCGACAGCACGAAATTTCCATTCCGTATTGTGGCGATAAATTTCGCCAAAGATCATGGCTGTTTCTGTGGAGGCATCCTCGGAGAGATCATAACGGGCGATCACCGACTGGTCGGCGGTGTTGACTACCCGGATGAAGGCATTCTGGATTTGGCCAAAATTTTGTTTTTTGGCCTCCCCTTCATGGATGGTAACGGCGAGCACAATTTTTTGGATGTCACTGCCCAGGGCAGCCAGTTTGATGCGCACGACCTCATCATCCCCTTCGCCAGCCCCGGTACGATTGTCACCCATATGTTCGACATGTCCGCAGCTTGATTTTTTATTGTTGTAGAAGATGAAATCAACATCGGAACGCACCTTGCCCTGTTCGCTGAGGACAAAGGCCGAGGCATCGATATCAAAGTCCGAACCATCGGTGCGGCGCACATCCCAACCCAAACCTACGGCCACTTCCACCAGACCGGGAGCCTCTTTGCTCAAAGAGACATTGCCACCTTTGCTTAAACTCACACTCATTTTATATTCTCCTCTTCGTTTGGTTGGTGATGTGGTTGCGCCGATTCTGTGACGGTGGGTAACACTTTTTCAATATGGCGAAACTCCACCATGGTGATGCGATGGTTATCCATGCCAACGACCTTCAACTCTGCGCTTTCAATGGTGATTGTTTCGTTCATTTTGGGAATGTGGCCCAAAGATTGGTAGATCAAGCCGCCAATGGTGACAAAATCGGTATCATGCGGAAATTCATAATTGAGCAGGGACTCCAATTCCATCATGCGCATTGAGGCATCGATCATGAAGCGTCCATCATCGAGTTTTCGGAAGCGTCTGGTATTGGTGGTAAACTCATCTTCATATTCACCGACAATCTGCTCCAAAATATCCTCCAGGGTGATGATACCCTCTGTGCCACCATATTCATCGATGACCACAGCCATCTGCTGGCGAGTCGATTTGAACTCTTTGAGCAGATCGCTCATCATTTTACTGTTGGGGACGATATAGACCGGGTTGACATATTCGGCGATGGTTTGATCCAAATTTTGATTTTCCCGTGTATCAGCGAGGGCTCCCAACAGCTCCTTCATCGCCACATAGCCGGTGATATTGTCCAGATTGCCTGCATAGACCGGATAGCGGGCATGCGGTGCCTCACGAAATTTAGTCAGCGCCTGGGCCAAGGTGGTTTCGCGGGTAAAGGCCAAAATATCGGTACGTGGCACCATGGCGGTCCGAACCGTCCGACCTCCAAAATCCATCACGCTATGGATCATTTTGGAATCTTCTGGGTTGAAGATACCGGCATCCTCACTGGCGGTGATGATGGTACGAATCTCTTCGTGGGTCATATTAAAATGTTCGCCATGGGCTCCGACCAGACTGCCTTGGCCCACGCACCAGAGCAGAAAGTTGGAGGCATGTTTCATGGCCCAGATCACGGGAGTCCAGAAATAGTATTGCATATCCACCGACCAGGCGACCGCCATGGCCATTGGCTCGGCTCTGTGAAAGGCCAGGATTTTGGGTGCCAGCTCGCCACCCACCACGTGCAAAAAGGAGATGATGGCAAAGGCTACCAGATAGTTGATCAGTTTTGCCAATTGGGCCAAATCGTTGCTGCTGGAAAACAGGCCAAAGAGGGCTGTAAACCAGGGCTCCATGATTTGTGCCAGCGTATCCATGCCCAGGGCACCCAGAGCCAAAGAGACCAAGGTGATACCAATCTGGGTGACCGAATAAAAGCGTTCCGGCTCTTGATGCAGGCGTTGCACCCGGGCGGCTGCACGGTTACCTTGTTCAGCCAGGTTGCGTATTTTACTGCGTCTGGCGCCCGTGATGGCCACCTCGGCACCCACAAAATAGGCGTTCCCCAGAATCAAAAATAAAATTAATAACAGTTTAAGCCATAATACAGTTTCCATACGGTTTCGTATAACCTCGTTGCATGTGTGGATGGTATACCGCCATAATGCGGTTTATGACGGTATAATAGTTAATGAAGCTGAAATCAAGCTGAAGAGCGTGCATTTTTTCTTCTGCGAATACTCCAGGAGTGGATCAAACATGCGTCTCTTGATTGTTGAGGATGACCAGGTGTTGGCCAACCATTTGAAGCGGGATTTGGAACAGGCCAATTATGCTGTGGATATGGTACACAACGGAGCTCTGGGCGAAGCGATGGCCAATGAAACTCTCTACCATGCCATCATACTCGATTTAGGCTTGCCGGAAAAGTCTGGGCTGACACTTTTGAAAAATTGGCGACGTCGCGGCAATATTGTTCCGGTGATTGTTTTGACGGCACGCAATACCTGGAAAGAGCGTGTGGAGGGGATTGATGCCGGTGCTGATGACTATTTGGGCAAACCGTTCCATATCGAAGAGTTGTTGGCGCGTCTCAAAGCGGTCATTTATCGTTGTCACAACCGTGTGCAGGGAAGGTTGTCGGTAGGGGGCTATCATTTGGATGAGGCACGACAGTTGGTGATCACCCCCACCGCTGATGAGGTCTCTTTGACCGCCATGGAGTTTCGCCTGCTGCGCATCTTTATGCTGGCCCCGGAAAGAATCCACTCCAAGGAGGTGTTGATGGAGGCATTATATGATTTTGACCGGGTGACCGATCATAATGTTATCGAGGTCTATATCAACCATTTGCGGAAAAAATTGGGGAAAGATCTGTTTCGTACCCTGCGCTGGCAGGGCTATCGCTTTACACCGGAAGCACTCTCATGAAGGGGATGCGTTCGATCAAAGCCAAGTTGTTATGGACCTTGGCGGCCTCGCTGTTGTTGATGTTTGTCCTCTTATGGTGGGTGGTGAGTGCTGCTGTGCAGGAGTTGACCGCACGCTATCTGGAACAACGTATCGAACTGGAGATTTCCAGTATCCTTGCAGAAGTAAATTTTGACGAGGCAGACGGGATTATCTTGGATACCAAACAGGTCGATGCACTGTTTCATTTTTCTTTTTCTGGCTATTATTATCAAATTTCTCTGCAAGGTATGCAGCAAAAACAGATTTTGCGTTCACTTTCTTTGGGTGATTTTATTCTGCATATTCCTGAGGTGATGATCGGCCAACAAACCCGGATGATCATTCCCGGTCCAAAAGGGCAAAAATTGTTGGCAGTGGTTCGTGCCATTCCCTTGCGTGAACAGAGTTTATTGATTGCTGTTGCCGAAGATCTGACGCCGTTTGAAAAAAATCGTCAGGATTTTCAATGGCTCTATACGCTTTTATCCCTTGGCTTGTTGGCGATTTTGCTGTTGGCCCATTATGGGGCGGTGCAACAGGCCATGTCGCCGATCCAAAAGATACAGCACAATGTGGTACAGTTGGAGATGGGGCAAGTCAATAAATTAAGCAGCGATGTGCCGCCAGAAATGGAAAAGATTGTCGATCAGATCAATCGATTGTTATTGCGTACCGAACAGCGATTGGTGCGTTCGCGCTCTACCATCGCCAATCTGGCCCATGCCTTGAAAAGCCCGTTGGCCACCTTGAGTCAGATGCTGCGTCATTCGCTGCCGACAGAGGATACCAGGCTGCGTGGCGAATTGGAGGAGCGTTTGGCCTCTCTGCATGAACTGATTGAACGGGAGTTGCGCCGTGCCCGTTTGGCAGACCATGCTTTGTCGGGAACCCTCTTTTGTCCCAAACAATCTTTGGGTGATCTGGTGCGTACCTTGAAAAATATCAATTTTCAGAAAAATATTGAGGTAGAGCTGGATTTTTCTCCAGGGATGTTGCTGCCTTTTGATCAAGAAGATATGACCGAAATCTTTGGCAATTTGCTGGATAATGCCTTCAAATGGGCCCAAGGACGAATCGGTGTGACCTTGGAAGAGTTGGAGCAGCAGTTTAATATCCGCGTCGAGGATGATGGACCAGGGGTTGAAGAGGAGGAGATAGAGCGTTTGGCCGGACGCGGGGTGCGTATCGATGAGAGTCGACCGGGCCATGGCTTGGGGTTGGCTGTGGTGCGCGAGACAGTGGAGCATTATGGTGGGCGGTTGCAGTTTGCCCGTTCACCTGCCCTGGGCGGTCTGCAGGTGGAGATCTCCTTGCCGATGCCATCCATCATCTGATGGAATGGTAAAAGTGGATGTCTCTCCCCTCCATGCAGGGGGTGATATGCACAGTTGTGTGGGTGGCAACGGAGCAAACATGTGCCAATGCGCTTGTCCTGAAGCAGTCACCAGGGCAAGCGCATTTGCCAATTTCCTCACTGTTGCCACAAGCGAAACTGTGCATGTCGGGCGTCCGC
>NZ_RXIU01000123.1 GCF_004217665.1 Candidatus Magnetaquicoccus inordinatus
CCCGAAGGGGCACTCTTTGGGAGGGCGGACGCCCGACATGCACACTTTCGCTTGTAGCAACAGTGAGGAAATTGGCAAATGCGCTTGCCCTGGAATGAATCCTGGCAGTACACGCTCTTGCATATTACTCTATACCAGAATCCCCATTGTGACCCCTCACACCCTGTGAGCACCGCGTGTTTGCCTCTCTGCTGATTGCCTGGATCCCAGCCCTGACCTTACTGCTCGCCGTCGCCTTGCAGGAGCTCTATATCCCCCTGGAGGCATGGTCGGTCTTGCGCCCCGATCTGCTGCTGATTGCCCTCAGCTATTGGCGCCTCTACCGTCCCGATCTCTGCACCATTCCCCTGGTCTTCGCCATCGGTCTGTTGGTCGATCTGCTCAGCGGCTCACAATTGGGTCTCAACGCCTTTACCAAATTAATCCTGCTGCTCTTGATTGGCCGTTTTGGACGCCGTCTGCGCGCTTTGAGCTTTCTGCATGTTCTCTTCGGTATCCTCTTTCTCTCCCTCCTGGATGCCAGCCTGCAATGGTTGATCATGAGCCTGATCAAAGGCTATGAGGCAAACTGGCCCATGCTCCTCGGCAGACCTGTGGCTACCTTGTTGATCGCACCCCTTTGGGCCTCCCTGCTGATTTATATCCACCACGGCTGGTTGGAAAATGTATAACAGCTCTCGCCCTCTCTCTTCCCCTCTCCGGTAAGCGCATGCTCGACGAAAAACCGAAAACTTTTCAGATCGATGCCCGCCGCCGCCTCCTGGTCCTCGGCGGAGGCATCTCTCTGCTCTTTTCGGCTTTGACCAGTCGACTCTTCTACCTGCAGCTTCTCAAAAGCGGCACCTTCCGCGACATGGCAGACGACAACCGCATCAGTCTGCAACTGCTCCCGGCATCACGCGGACGCATCTTTGATCGCAACGGCCTGCTCTTGGTGGAAAATCATCCCGATTATCAACTGGTGGCCATCCCGGAAATGGCGACCCAACACCTGCGCCGCTCCTCACGGGAACGCAGCGGCCTGCCTCGCCTCTTGGAACTCCTGAAACCGCTCCTGCAACTCGAAGAAAAAGAGATCCAGAGTGTGCTCAAACAGGCCAGCCGCCAACGCGCTTTCATGCCGGTGACCGTAAAAACACACCTGACCTGGGAGGAGGTCAGCCTGATTGAAACCCGTGTCCATGAACTGCCTGGAGTCACCATCGAAGTGCAACCACAACGCCACTATCGCATGGGTACACTGGCCTCACACGCCATCGGCTATCTGGGAGAAGTGACGGAAAAAGATCAAAATCGCTTTGTGGACATCGATTTTCGTTCCGGCGACCTGCTGGGCAAATCGGGTGTCGAACGGGCCATGGAAAATCAACTGCGCGGCATGGATGGATTACGGGAAATTGAGGTCAACGCCTATGGTCGGCAAGTGCGCGAACTGCGCCGTACCCCACCACGACCAGGACAGGATATTACCCTCACCCTGGATATGGATCTGCAACAGGAGGCTGAACGGGCCCTGGCAGAATCCTCCGGGGGCACCGGCGCCATGGTGATGATGCGTCCCCATTCCGGTGAACTGCTGGTCATGGCCAGCCAGCCCGCCTATGATCCCAACCAGTTTATCAACGGTTTTCTGCCCGATGAGTGGCGACAACTGACTCAGGATCCCAATCGCCCACTCACCAACAAAGCCATCCAGGGGCAATATCCTCCCGGATCCACCTTCAAAATGGTGGTGGTACTGGCCGCCCTGCGCCTGGGCAAACTCCACGAACACGACACCATCTATTGCCCAGGCTATACCACCCGCCAGGACCATCGCTTCTATTGCTGGAAACTGCGTGGTCATGGTTCGGTCAGCTTGCACCAGGCCATCGCCCAATCCTGCGATGTCTTTTTCTACGAACTGGCCGATCGGGTCGGTATCGATGCCATCCATCAACAGGCGCTGCGCATGGGGCTGGGAACCCTCACCGGTATCGCCCTGGATGGAGAACGGGCCGGCCTGATCCCCTCACGAGCCTGGAAACGCACCACCCATAAAGCTGGATGGTATCCCGGCGAAACGCTGATTACCGCCATCGGCCAGGGCTATGTCCTCTCCACACCCATGCAGTTGGCGGTCATGATCTCCGCCATCGCGAACGGTGGCGCCGTCTATCGACCCTTCCTGGTCAAATCCGCACAACCTCCCGCCATCCCCGGACAAAAACCAGGACCAGCCGGCATCACTCCCCTGTGGCATAACCATTTTCGCCCGGAACATATAGCCCTGATTCATGCCGGACTGGAAGAGGTGGTCCATGGCCCCCTGGGAACCGCCCGCACCGCCAAACTCAATGGCGTGCGCATGGCCGGCAAAACCGGTACCTCACAAGTGGCTCGCCACCGCCGCACGCAAAGCGGCACCCTGGTCAAAACCACCAATCGCCGCTTGATGGACCATGCCATGTTTGTTGCCTACGCTCCTGCACATCAACCGGAAATTGCCATCTCGGTCATCGTCGAACATGGCGGTGGCGGCGGCACCAATGCAGCACCTGTTGCCAAACGGGTCATGGATCTTTACTTTGCTAAACAGCGGGGAGAAACCATCGCAACAACCCACTCCCCAGGTGCCAACCCGATCCTGCCCAACCCGGATGATGAACTGGCTGAAGAACCACCCGATGACGCAAACGACAACCCCTGACATGTGGCTCCTCTCATGCGCCCAGCGGTAACCTCCCATAACCCGGTGACCGAACCACCCATCCATCCCGCTGATCCGGAACAAAAAAATCGTAATCCGGTCGAAGGGGTATTGAGTGTCGATGGCTCCACCACCCTGGGCTGGAAAGAGCGTTGGCAACGCTTTCCCTGGAGCCTGATCCTCCTGCTGACCCTGACCTCTCTGCTCGGCCTGGTGGTACTCTATTCGGCAGCCGGCGGCCATTTGAACCATCCAGACAACAGCAATATCCAGTTTATTATCCGTCAGGCTGTACGCTTTACTGTCGGTTTGGCCCTGCTCTTTGTCGTTGCCATCGCCGGCAGCGAACGCATCTACCGACGCTATGCCTATCTGGCTTATGGCATCTCCTTGGCACTGTTGATTGCCGTCTTTCTGTTTGGCAGCGTCAGCATGGGAGCCAGACGCTGGCTCGATCTTGGCTTTATGCGCCTGCAACCTTCGGAACTGATGAAAGTCACCTTGGTTTTGGCCCTGGCGCGCTACTATCATGATCGTGCTGTGGTTGCCGGTTTCGGCCTGCGCGATTTGGCCCTGCCTCTCCTCCTGATCATGCTGCCGGTAGCCCTGATTCTGAAACAACCCGATCTGGGCACCGCTATCATCATCGCTACCGTCGGCATGGCGGTGATCGTCATCGCCGGACTCTCCTGGAAAATGATCACACTCTCCCTCTGTCTGCTTGCCGCCGGTCTGCCGGTAGCCTGGAATGCCATGCACGATTATCAACGACAGCGAGTCTATACCCTCTTTTTTCCGGAACATGATCCGCTGGGCTCAGGATACCATATCATCCAATCAAAAATTGCCGTCGGATCCGGAGGCTTTTTGGGTAAAGGATTTTTGAACGGCAGCCAAAGCCATCTCGACTTTCTCCCGGAACGTCATACCGACTTTATCTTTTCCGTGCTGGCCGAAGAGTGGGGCTTTGTCGGCTGCATCACCCTGATGCTGCTTTATCTGCTGATTACTGCCCGCGGTCTGTTGATTGCTGCCACTGCCCAACACCGCTTTGGCCTGCTCACCGCCGTCGGCTTTATCGCTCTCTTCTCCTTTCAGGTCATCATCAATATCGGTATGGTCATCGGCCTGTTACCCGTGGTCGGTATCCCCTTGCCGCTCATCAGTTATGGAGGCAGCTCCATGATCACCCTGCTCTTCTCCATGGGTCTGATCGCCCATGTCGCCATCTATGCTAAACATTATCGTAAAACCATCGAATAGGATCTCTCCATGAAACTAAGCGAATTGGCTCAACAACTCCATCTGCAACCCCCTGTTTTGGATGCCCAGTTTACAGATGTGGCTCCCTTGGAGGAGGCAAAAAACAGTGATCTCTCCTTCATCAGCGAACGAAAGTGGCTCGACAAGGTGTTGGCCGGTGAAGCGCTGGCAGCCGCCTATCTGGTACCACAAGAGTTTTCCGCAGCCTTGCAACAAGCCTCCCTGCCCCATCTGCTGACCGCCACTCCAGCCTGGCATATCGCTACTGCCGGTGTGTTGCTGGGACGCCAGACCCTCACCGTCTCAGGCATCCATCCCAGCGCCAGCATCGATCCCAGCGCCCGCCTGGGACAAGGTGTCTCTGTTGCTGCCAAAGCGGTCATTGAAGCCGGAGTGGTTATCGGTGCTGACAGCGTCATTCATGCCGGAGCCATCATCCATCAGGGCACACAGATCGGCGCCCGCTGTATCATCGGCAGCAACAGCGTCATTGGCTTTGATGGCTTCGGCTATGAGGTCGTCCAAGGTCGCCCGCAAAAAATTCCCCATCTCGGCAGTGTCATCATCGAAGATGATGTGGAAATTGGTGCCAATACCACTATCGATCGCGGTCGCTTCGGCGCCACACGCATTGGCTGCGGCAGCAAAATCGATAATCTGGTGCAAATTGCCCATAACGTGGATATGGGCCGCTATTGCCTCATCGTCTCCCAGGTCGGCATCGCCGGCTCCTGTCGTCTCGAAGATGGGGTGATTTTGGCCGGTCAAGCCGGTCTGGTCCCCCATGTGACCATTGGCCGGGGTGCCCGTGTCGCTGCTTCCACCGGGGTGGCAGGCAACGTCCCTGCCGGCATAACCTGGTCCGGATGGTATGGGCAGGCGCACCGCGATAATATGACCCAATTGGCCGCTTTGCGTGGACTGCCGGCGTTTATCAAAAAAGTGAATGATTTTATAAAAAAGTGGGAAGCCAAAGCTTAACATAATTATTCAGGTTTGTGCCGGCTTGCCAGCTCTACCCCCAGTGGGAAGCCAAAGCTTGACGTAATTATTCAGGTTTGTGCCGGCTTGCCAGCTCTACCCCCATGGGGATGCTGTGCACATTGGCGCAAAAAAGCGCGCCAATCCGCACAGCTTGCTTCCATTAGGCGCGCCGCGCCGACGCAAAGAGCGCGTCGGCTTAATGTGAAAAGCGCGCCAAAGGCAAAAGATTAAAAGCAAAATCCCAGGGATTCCATCCCTGGACCCGGCCAGGGAGGTGCCCTCCCTGGACCCGCAGTTGTTTTTGGTGGTGAATAATTACAGCTTAACAAAGGTATCAACGCATGAAGAAACATAAAGCGCAAAACAGTACGCCACTGGTGACAGTGGTTGTGCTCAGCTACCACCGTGCGCCCTATACCGACCGCACCCTGCAGGCTCTTACCAGCATCGATGCCGGAGTCGATTTTGAGCTGATTGTGGTCGATAATGGCTCTGATGCCGATTCAGTTGCTGCTCTGCAGGCATGGGAGCAGAGTGGGTTGATCGATCAATTGATCCTGTTGCCAAATAATTTGGGCACCTCAGCCGGCTTTAATACCGGCTTTCAAGCCGCCCATCCGCACACGCAATTTCTCACCAAACTGGATAATGATATTCTCGTGATCTCCCCGCAATGGCTGCGGCAGATCGTGGACACCTTGAACAACGAAGAAAATGTGGGTATCGCCTCCACCGATATGATCAATCATACCTCGGTACAAAAACTGCCCGTACTCACCCTGCCCAGCGGACGCCAGGTACGCGATTGGCACGGTTGGCGGGCCGGAGGGGGCGGCATGACCTTCCGCAAGGAGCTGTATCAACAAATTGGTGGCTTTCGTACCGATTTTCCCGATGAACTCAAATTGATGCCCGACGATCTGGCCTTCTACTCATCGGTCACCAAAATGGGGCTCTGCTCTTATTATGTCTGTGCCGCCCAATCCTCCTTGCAATTGGAGTTGGACAACTCCTTTACCGATTATCGCTCCTGGAAAATCAGACAATATCAACTGTTAAGCTCACGTTTTTTCAACATCGCCAAGGGAGCCAGCCATTTTGCTCCCTTCATCAGTGCCATCCATCTGGCCACCTCTTCCTGGCAAGCCGGACAACGTCTGATCGTGGAAATCACCCTCACCAGCTCATTGGAGCAGTTATGCTGGATCGGCATGAGTCTGATCAACGGCCAACAGAGCCATAGCGACCCCTACAGCGACATCGTCGTGCGCAGCAAAGCAGGTCAAACCACCGTGCTGCGCTGGCTGCAACTGCCGATGAATGCGCAACCGGGTCAATATGACCTGGTCATTCGCCTGAGTGCCCTCTTGATCAATGAAAACCGCCTGCAGGTAGGAACTACTTTGGATTTGTTGCGTCAGGGGGGTGCGGTGACGATTGTAAACAATCTTGCCTGAATGCCAGACAACCCACTTGGTTTTGGCAATTTCCAGAATCTCTTAAAAAACGACCTGCATCCAAAGATGCAAAATCACACTTCAAAATTTGCCCCTGCCGACAGACCATCTCCATTCAGAAGAATGACCTGTCGGCAAAGACAACGCGATTAGATGCGGAAGAAGGAGATGGAGCTGCGCAAATGCTCAGCCTGCTCTGAGAGCTTTTCTGCTGTCGAGGCCAGTTCACCGGAAGCGCTCGCATTTTGTTGGATCACCTGATCCAACTGCTGAATCGCCTGATTGACCTGCATCGCACCTTGTGCCTGCTCACGACTGGAGGTGGCAATCTCCTGTACCAAGTCGGAAGTGCGCTGAATGTCTGGAACCAGATTGGCCAAACGGGTTCCTGCCTTTTCCGCCACCATCTTGCTGTGACCGGCCAAATGGGTGATCTCTCCCGCCGCTACCTGACTGCGCTCCGCCAGCTTACGCACCTCAGCCGCCACCACCGCAAAACCTTTACCATGTTCACCAGCCCGCGCCGCCTCAATGGCCGCATTGAGCGCCAACAGGTTGGTCTGCCGCGCAATCTCCTCAATACTGGAAATCTTGCCGGCAATCTCCTTCATCGCCGAAACCGCCTCGGAAACCGCCTGTCCACTCTCCTGCGCATCACGATTGGCCGATACCGCAATCTGCTCGGTTGCCGTGGCATTCTCGGTGTTGGTGGCAATATTGGCCGTCATCTCCTCCATCGCCGAAGAGGTCTCCTCGATGGAAGCCGCCTGATTGGTCGCCCCCTCGGAGACTATATAAGAGGTCGCAACCAAATCCCGGCTGCCGTCTGCTACCAACTCCGATGAACGGTGCACCTCACTGACCACTTCACGCAGCTTGTCGGCCATCCGCCCTAAAGCCGAAGACATCTGTCCTACTTCATCCTGACCGCCACCCTTGATCGTCACCTGCAGATCACCGTTGGCCATCGCAACCAAATTGCTGGCCATCTGCTGCACCGGATCCACAATCAGCTTACGCACCATGCCGGTAAACAATAAAAACCCTACGACAAAAATGGACCCCGCTGCCAGCGACATCTTCAGCATAATATCGGCTTTGGCACTGGAGAGCTCAGACAACGGCGAGGATAAAATAATCGCCCCTATCTGCTGATCCACCTTCCAGTCCTCTTGATCAAAACCAAACCAATCCACCTTCTGTTTGTTGCCATGGCACTCCAGACACCCTTCATCCGCACGGATCTCGCGAACAAACAAATATTGCCCACTGGCAGCATCCGCACGCGCCAAATCTTTTTTGCCACTGCGGCTCAACTCATCCAACAAAGCCAACTCTGTCGCATTGCCCTGCGCCTTGGGATCACGAGGACGATCCCTTTTGATCACCCGCACCCCCATGTGACTGTTGTTCATCGCCGCCTTGATGGCATCCAACATCCGGATCACAGGAATGGTGCGATGCAGATTGGTCTGCCGTGCACATTGCAGACGCGCTTCAGTCGATTCCGCCTTGCGACACTCTTTGGCCTGGGTAAACGCCTCCGAGGAGATCAATTCATCTTTCCAGGCTCTGCCCATCGCCACCCGCACATCATGCCCGGCATCCAAGGCTGCCAAAGCAGTGGAAGCCTTTTGATGTTCAAAAGCCTCGACCGCATCTCGTAAATGCAGATAACCCAATGCAAAAATCGCAAGCATAAACAGCGAGGTAAACAACAAGACCAGTTTTTTACCGATACTCATGCCTGCAACATTCATGGCAACCTTCCTTCCCGGGTTGATTAAAACAAAGCCATCCTACCAAACAAAATAAACAGTTAACATTAGCCTATACCTATGCGATAGTAAAGAAAAAACGACGTAGAATAAAACAAATTTGCCAAATTACAGACACTCGCAACGGCTGGCTTGTACACTCGCAACGACTGGTTTGCCTCTGTTATTGCTAACCGGACAAAAATGTATGCGTAAAAGCTCTGCGATGCTGCAAACAGGGAATCCGCTGCCGACTCCGCTGTATGCGCTCCGCATCCAACTCTGCTATCGCAAAACCTTTTCCTTCGGGACACTGCGCCACCACTTGCCCCCACGGCTCAATTATCATCGAATGACCATGGGTGCGCCGACCATTGGCGTGGCTCCCTCCCTGTCCGGCAGCCAAAATATAGCTAAAATTTTCAATGGCCCGCGCCCGCAACAACACCTCCCAATGGGCTTGACCCGTCACCTGCGTAAAGGCCGCCGGCACCGTAATCACCTCCGCACCCATTCCCGACAATGCCTGAAACAGCTCGGGAAAACGCAGATCATAACAAATGGTCAACCCCAGACGCGCAAACGGTGTCGCCACCACCACCGCCCGATCGCCCGCCTTGACCCGATCCGACTCCCGATAGGGACTCTCCCCAGCCAAGTCCACATCAAACAGGTGGATTTTGTCATAGCGCGCCTGAATCCGTCCGCTCGCATCCACCACAAAACAGCTATTGGTCATGCTCTCGCTGCCCGCAACCTGCAGAGCAATCGATCCCCCTACCACCCATACCTGGTGCCGGGCAGCAAACTCTTGTAAAAACTGTAAACTGGGGCTGCACTCCACATCCTCGCGATGCTGCAACTTTTCCGCATCGCTTCGTCCCATAAAGGAAAAGTTCTCCGGCAGAAGCAACAAGCCTGCCCCCTGCTTGCACGCAGACTCCATCAAAGCTCCCGCTTCCAGCAGATTCTGCTCCCGGTCTGCCGAAGAGCACATCTGAATCACCGCAGCCCGCATCCCACTCATCCCGCCAACAACTGGTCCAATTCACCCGCCGCTTCCAGCTCATGCAGATCGTCACAACCCCCTACATGCTGACCATTGATAAAAATCTGCGGCACAGTACGCCGACCATTGGCACGGCTAATCATCTCCTCACGCCGGTCGGGATGTTCGGTCAAATTGATCTCCTGAAACGCAACTTTTTTTTTGCTCAACAACGCCTTGGCCCGAATGCAAAACGGGCACACCGTGGTCGAATATATGATCACCTCAGCCATTACCTGCTCCTTGAATCCATAGGAATCGAATAATCCATTGCCTCCACCGGTGCCGCCACCTCTTCTGCATGCACCGCTGCCACACAGGCTACCACTACCCGCCTGGCTCCCGCCAGTTTTAATGCTCGTACCGCTGAATGTACCGTCGCTCCCGTAGTAAAAACATCATCAATCAACAACAGATCCTGACCAGAAACCTCCCTGTCCGCACGAAAGGCATCCTTGACATTTTCCGCACGTTCCCAGGCATTCAAGCTGGTCTGCGGCTTGGTGCGCTTGATGCGCTGCAACACTCCTGTACGCAATGGAACACCCAATGCTGCCGCCACACCCCCCGCCAACAAAGCTGATTGGTTATATCCCCGACGCAACAAACGCCACGGATGCAACGGCACCGGCAGCACCATCGCCACACTCTCCCATAGCAACTCGCGCTGCAAACGCTGCCAAAGCAACCAGGAGAGACTCTTGGCCCACTCCGTGTGGTCCGCAAACTTTAAGCCAATAATCCAATCGGAAATCGGCGGCGCATAGGAATAGGCAAAATAGGTCGCATCCGCATAACGACCTAAATTCCGGATACAGTGACCACAGCCATTGATGACTCCAGCCGTGCGCTGACCGCAACGCATACAATATCTGTCAGGCTGTTTGGGCAGTTGACGCATACACGCCGCACACAGTTGATCCAGCTCCTCCATCTCCTGCCCGCAATGCAAACAGGTGACTGGAAACATTCCATCCATCAACAATCGCCAACTGCGTCGCCACCATCCACCAGCCATCGGCTCCCCCCTTTGACCCCTATTCCAATTCCACTCTCAACAAACAGGCGAAAACATGCTCCTCTGCATTTTACGCCAGGGCAATCGCATTTAAAAATCAGAAAATTATTATGGAGGTCCAGGAGGAGATTATCTCCTCCTGGTGGGTGCAGGGCAAAGCCCCATATGCGCTAACATGTTTTCCCCGATACAGCCATTTGTCGCTTACGTTTTCGCGGTGATTCTGCCAGTTGGGTCAG
>NZ_RXIU01000124.1 GCF_004217665.1 Candidatus Magnetaquicoccus inordinatus
CAGGGCAATCGCATTTGAAAATCAGAAAATTATTATGGAGGTCCAGGAGGAGATTATCTCCTCCTGGTGGGTGCAGGGCAAAGCCCTGCTGGTAATGTGCGGCGTTTCACAAAAGCGAATGCGTAGCATTCGCGCACGCCGCACCGATTTGTGCCCCGCAGGGGCACTCTTTTGGGAGAGCGGACGCCCGACATGCACAGTTTCGCTTGTGGCAACAGTGAGGAAATTGGCAAATGCGATTGCCCTGGGGCGCTGTTTGTGGAGTGTTGAATAATCAGTATTTCTTGCTAGGATAGCAAAATTGTGTACGGTGGGAGGAGGCAAGGAGAGGAGCCGGATGGGCAAGATATTGGTCATAGATGATGATCTGACGCTGGGACGACTATTGACGCGGATGCTGCGTGGTGCGGGTCATGAGGTGCGAGCGGAGAGCAGTTGGCGAGTCGGCATGGAAGTGTTGACGGCAGAGGCTTATGACTTGGTCTATTGCGATGTGCGTTTGCAGCAGGAGTTTGGCTTGGATCTGTTGCCGAAGATTGCCACGCTGCCCTTGCCGCCATTGGTGATCATCATCACCGGTCATCCCAGTTTGGAGACAGCACAGCAGGCGATGCGGGAGGGGGCATTTGACTATCTGGTCAAGCCAATTTTGGAGGAGGCGTTATTGCGTTCGGTAAACCGCGCCTTGGCGGCCAAACGCTTTCAGACCGAGCGGGAAAATGTGCGTTTGCATTTGCAAGCGGTGTTGCACACCATCGATGAGGCATTATTCAGTATCAGTTGTGATTGGCAGGTGCGTTCGGCCAACCAGAAGGCGCAGCAGTTATGTGGAATTGTGCTTGCGGAAAACGGGGAGGAGCCGTTGTGTTTGCCACAACATTGCCATGGGGCGTGTACGGAGGCGTTACGAGCTGCTTTGCAGGGGGAGCAGATGACCCTGTTGCGGCAGAGATGTCAGCGCCCGCATGCTCCGGAGCGGGTGGTCTCTTTGACGGCGACGCCGTTGACAGATATTTCCGGCCACTTATTGGGGGCGCTCCTGGCGATCAAGGATGAGACCCAGGTGGTGCAATTGGAAAATGCGGTGCATGGTCGTGCCCGTTGGCCGGGGTTGGTTGGTCAGAGTGTGCTGATGCAGCAGCTTTACCGAAAAATTGAGCAAGTGGCAGAGGTAGAGACCACTGTATTATTGAGTGGTGAGTCGGGTACGGGCAAGGAGTTGGTTGTAGAGGCGATTCATCAGGCAGGCAGTCGTTCGCGTCAACCGTTGGTGCGGGTCAACTGTGTGGCTTTGAGCGAGACGTTGTTGGAGAGTGAGCTGTTTGGCCATGTGCGCGGCGCTTTTACCGGTGCGGTGCGCGATCGGGTGGGACGCTTTCAGGAGGCGCATCGGGGGACGATCTTTTTGGATGAGATTGGGGATATATCACCTGCCATGCAGATGCGTTTGTTGCGGGTGTTGCAGGAAAAGAGCTTTGAACGGGTCGGGGAGAATCGTCCTTGTACGGTAGATGTGCGGATTGTTGCGGCCACCAATCAAAATTTGGCTGCCATGGTGGAAAACAATCGCTTTCGGGCGGATCTCTATTATCGGTTGCGGGTGGTAGAGATCAATTTGCCGCCATTGCGGCAGCGTCGGGAGGATATTCCTCTCTTGGTTGCATATTTTATTCGAGAGTTTAATGAGCGCTTTGGCAAGAGAATTGGTGGGGTCAGCGAAGGGGTGTTGCACCGCTTTATGCACTATCATTGGCCGGGTAATGTGCGTCAGTTACGACATACCATAGAGCATGCCTTTGTGGTGTGCAATCGGACGGAGATTGATGTGCCGCATTTGCCGGAGTGGGCAGACCAGGAGCGCGGCGGAGCAGAGGTGGTGACGGCGGAGGTCGCTGCCGAGGGCAATCTTGAGCAGCAGACCATATTGAATGCATTGGTGGCCAATCGCTGGCATCGGGACAAGGCGGCCCAGCAGTTGGGGATGAGTCGCAGCACCTTTTATCGTCGTTTGAAACAGTTTGGTTTGGACGCATCGGATGGATAAGCAGAGTGCGGGTACAGCGGCAGGAAAGGGTGGATCTGTGCAGGACAGTGAGCACTCCTCGAACAGATATAAGCTGCTTTCTGAGCATGGCGGGGAGTGGTCGCGATTTTTATTGTTGATGGCCATCATGGTGGCGGTGGTGTTGCTGGTGGGTGGGCAAGCGATTCATCTCTATTATGATGATCTCCTGGAACGAGAGCAGAAACGTTTATATGTTTTGGCGCGCAGTCAGGCACAAATGATCCAGCGCATGCACAAAGAGGATATTGTGCGTTTATGGATGCCACAATTGGCCGATGAGCGGATTCAAAAGTTTATCACTGAGGTGTTACCCATTTGGCAATCGCGTTTAGGGGAGACAGGGGAGATTGTTTTTGCCCGACGGCAAGGGGAGTATATTCAATTTTTATTTTCCCGTCGTCATGCAGCAGATTTGTTGTTGGAGAGTGTTCCCTGGCGTGAGGAGCAGTGGGCGGAACCGATGCGTCGGGCGTTGCAGGGGCAGGGTGGTTCGATGATCGGCAATGATTATCGAGGGGTAGAGGTGATTGCTGCCTATGAATATCTGCCCGATCTGCAAATGGGCATGGTGGCAAAGGTTGATTTGAGTGAGTTGAATGCGCCGATTGGCCAAACGGCACAAGGGGTGCTGGGTACCGCACTGTTGAGTATTGTGTTGGGAGTCTGGATATTCTCGCGGATTAGTGAAGGGGTGATTGGTCATTTACGGCGGGCCAGGGATGAGTTGGCGCAAAGTGAACAGGCGCTGCGGGAGAGCGAACAGACCTATCGTTCATTGTTTGCCAATATGCTCAATGGATTTCTCTATTGCCAGGTGATCTTTGTTGAAGGCAAGGCGGTAGATCTACTCTGCTTGGCAGTCAATGAGGCGTTCAGCAAACAGACTGGTTTGGCGGACGTGGTGGGCCGACGGGTGACCGAGTTTTTGCCTGGTTTTGCGCAAAAGGATGGGGAAGCGTTGCAGCATTGCGGTCGCGTGGCTGCGACCGGGGTGGCAGAACGTTTTGAGATCTATTTGCATTCCATACAGCAATGGTTTGATGCCTCTTTGTATTCTCCGCATCCCGGTCATTTTGTGGCGGTGTTTGATGTGATCAGCGCACGCAAGCTGGCCGAACAAAAGATCTCTGAAGAGAGTAATCGACGCAACTATCTTTTTGAACATAGCCGTGATGGTTTGTGCATTTTGGGCATGGATGGACGGATTCAGGAGGCCAATGCCCAATTTGCGCGTATGCTGGGCTATGAACGCGAGGAGATGAATAGGCTGTACGTATGGGATTGGGATGTGCAATGGGGCAAGGAAGAGATTTTGTCATTGATGCAGGATCTGAATGTAGAGGGCGCCTCCTTTGTTACCCACCATCGGCGCAAGGATGGCAGTCGTTATACAGTGGAGGTCAGTACCAGCAAAATGGTTTGGCAGGGCGAGAGTTTATTGCTCTCTTCGCATCGGGATATTACCCGTCAGGTGCAGCAGGAGGCACAACTGCGCCAGGCAGTGAAGATGGAAGCCATTGGCACGTTGGCCGGGGGGATTGCGCATGATTTTAACAATATTCTCAGTATCATGCTTGGCTTTGCCGAGCTGGCAATGAAACAGTTGCCCAAGGAGGGGCAACCTTGTCAGGATGTGCAGGAGATTTTTCAGGCAGGATTGCGGGCACGGGATCTGGTCAGTCAGTTATTGGCTTTCAGTCGGCGTGCCGAACAACAGATTCGTCCTATCAGCATCGATCCTTTGCTCAAAGAGGTAGTCAAATTTTTACGGGCGGTAATTCCCGAAGAGGTGCAACTGCATTTGCAATTGCCGGGAGATCCGGTTCGGGTATTGGCTGATCCGGCACAAATTCATGAAATCATCATGAATCTGGCTACCAATGCCTTGCAGGCTATGGAGGGAGCACCAGGCAGATTACGGATCACACTTTATGAGACGGAATTGCCCGAAGCAAGCGCCTATCGTTTACGCCTGGCGGTGGGGCGTTATGGGGTTTTGACTGTTGCTGATAGCGGACCTGGCATTGCACCTGAACATTTGCCGCGGATTTTTGATCCCTTCTTTACCACCAAGGAGCCGGGCCGTGGTACCGGTTTGGGATTGTCGGTGGTGCATGGATTGGTGACCGCCAATGGTGGTGCAGTAGAGGTGAATAGTCGTTTGGGTGAGGGGGCGCAGTTTTGCATTTATCTGCCTCTGGCTGCTTCGGAAGAGGCGGATGCCATAGTGGAGAGTCCTCTTTGAGATAGAATGTCTCAAGTTGGGAAGGATGTGAGACTTTTTGTTCCAAAATTAACAAATAAATTATGTGTATGAAGGAAGGTTGTTTTTAATAATATATTGAAAAATATGTGCTTTTTAATAAAATGTCGCAAACTATAATTTGGAATGATCTCTGCGTATAAGGATGGCAAGGAAGGGTTGGAACGCTACGAGCGAGGGAGAAGGGGAATGGAGTCCATCTTATTGGTGGAAGATGATCCGCACTTGTTGCTGCTCTATCGCCGATTTTTGCAGGAGGCGGGCTTGCAGGTGCACACAGCAGCGAATGGACAACAAGCGCTGCATGTGTTGCAACAGGAGCCGGTGCGTTTGGTGATCACCGATCTCTTGATGCCGGAGGGGGATGGATTTGAGCTGATGCGTGCGATTCATAATCAGTATCAGCATTTGCCAGTGATAGCGATTACAGGTGGTGGACGTTTTATGTCGTCACAATTTTTATTGGAGTCGGCACGCTCGTTGGGGGCAAGGATGGTCCTTCATAAGCCATTTCGCGAAGAAGAGCTGTTACAGAGTGTGGTTGCATTGCTGCATGAGTTGGCCGAACCGATAGCCACCTCATTGCCGGAGTCCATTCCAGTTGTGCCAGCAGATTCATGATAAGGAGGGGAGCATGTCTATTTCGTCGATTAGTGAAACGACACAATTTTTGACTTTTACTTTGGCTGATGAGGTCTTTGCTGTGGAGATCAATCGGGTCAAAGAGGTGTTGGAATATACGACGGTGACGCGGGTGCCGCATACACCGGCCTTTGTCTGTGGGGTGATCAATTTACGGGGCAGTGTGGTGCCAGTGATGGATATGCGCAAAAAATTTGCTTTGCCCAGCACGGAGCGCACGGTCAACACCTGCATCATTATTATTGAAGTAACGATTGGCGAGAAGACCACGGTATTGGGAGCAATGGCTGATTCGGTGAAAGAGGTGATGAGTCTGGAGCCCGATCAGATTGATGCTGCTCCGCGCATTGGCGCCAAATTGCGCACGGAATTTATTCGCGGCATGGGCAAACATGGGGAGCACTTTATCATTATTCTTGATACCGATCGGGTCTTTGCCGCCGAAGAGATGGAAGGTGTGTTTGATGGCAGTGGCGCACAAGGTATGGCAGCATAGCGAATAGATTATTCAGTGCATAACTCCCGTTAACGGAATAATTGGAGCATAAGATGAACAAATTGAAGTTAGGGACAAAGTTGGCATTGGGTTTTGCGGCAGTATTGTTGTTGACGTTGTTGGTGGCGGTGCAGGCATTTGTGGGCTTTAATTCGGTGGTAAAGCGGGTCGAAAATTCGGAGTTGCTCGCCTCTATTGATAATGAAACCATTCGCGCCTTGCGTGCGGAACGCAACTTTGTTGCGGAACCGGAAGGAAAATTTGCTGAAGATGCCAAAAAGGCCACTGAGGCGATTGTCAGTAAAGCAGAAGTGGCACGAGAGCAGAGATTCAAAGATCCTGTAGACCGGGACAATATGAGCAAAATAGCTCAGTTGTCTCAAAAATATGGCAAGGCCTTTGAGCAGTTGGTTGCCGAACACAAAGAAGGGCAGCAAGAGCTGACGCTGATTCGCGCAGTGTCACAAAAGGTGGTGCAAGCGGTTGATCAGTTGGAAGAGAGTCAATATCGCAAGCTGCGTGAGTCAACCAAAGATGGTGCCAGCCAACGCAGCGCAGAGGTTTTGCAGCAGGTCGTGGATGGACGAATCGAAAAGCTCAATGCTGTCTCCGAATTGAGTAAATATTTTTCCGATGCCCGTCTGGGGGAGAAGGAGGTATTGCTCAGTAATGGCAAGGATGAAAAGCAGCTTAATCGTTTACAGGAGAGTTTGCGCAAGGCCAAAGGATTGGCGGAGCAGGTAACGGCATCGTTCCGGGATGCACAGGATGTGGCGCAGGGCAAGGCATTGGTGCAGACATTTGTAGATTACCAGAAGGCGGTGGAGTCGTTATTGAGTCAATTGGCGCATCAAAACAAGGCGGAGCAGGAGATGATTGCTGCGAGGCGTCAGTTGAATCAGTTGGTTGATGAGGTGAATGAAGGGCAGGTCAAGAAGCTGCATCATGAAATCGACACTTCCGAGCAGATGATCAGTTTTGGCAGTTTGTTTGCGATTGTGGTGGGTAGTGTGTTGGCCTGGATGATCAGTCGCAGTTTGGTGAGTGCGATCACAGGTTGTATAGGCAATATGGTGAACATGTCGCAGGGCAACTTGGCGATCAGTTGTATCAGCAACCGGCAGGATGAGTTGGGAGACATGTCGCGGGCTATTGATGCCATGGCTGTCAAATTGCGGGAGGTGGTCAATGAGATCACTCAGGCATCGAGTGGGGTATCGGTAGGGGCGGAGCAGTTGGCGGAGGCGGCTCAGACATTGTCCCAGGGTGCGACCGAGCAGGCGGCGAGCATTGAGGAGACCTCCTCGGCGATGGAGGAGATGAGCGGCAATATCATGCAGAACACCGAGAATGCACAGACCACCGAGCAGATTGCCAAAGTAGCGGCGCAGGATGCGGCGGATGGAGGCAAGGCGGTTGCGGAGGCGGTAGGGGCGATGAAGGAGATTGCCAGCAAGATTTCGATTATTGAGGAGATTGCCCGGCAGACCAATTTGTTGGCGCTCAATGCAGCGATTGAGGCGGCGCGGGCAGGGGAGCATGGGAAGGGTTTTGCGGTGGTGGCGGCGGAGGTGCGCAAGCTGGCGGAGCGGAGTCAGACGGCGGCGGGCGAGATAGGACATCTTTCATCGGCCAGTGTTCAGGTAGCGGAGCGAGCAGGGACGATTATAGGCAAGCTGGTACCGGACATTCAGCGCACAGCACAGTTGGTACAGGAGATTGCAGCGGCCTCACGCGAGCAGAGTCAGGGTGCAGGACAGATCAATGTAGCGATCAGTCAATTGGATCAGGTGATTCAGAAGAATGCAGGGGCTTCGGAAGAGATGGCGGCCACTGCAGATGAGATGAACAGTCAGGCACAGCAATTAAGCAGTACGGTGAGTTTTTTCCGTACCGGCCAGGAGGGTATTAGAGAGGTACGGAGAGAAAGGACGCAGCGTTCCAAAACAGCGGCAAAGCCTGCTGGTGGGGTGATGGTCAAAACAGCCAAATCTTTTTTGCCGGCCCCGGCGAAGGGAGTGGTGGCCATCTCCAAGAAGGAGAACAAAGGGAACAAGGATGAAGAGTTTGAATCTTTCTAGGAGCTGCGTAGCGCAGGGAGAGGTCGTAGAAGGGATCTTTTACGGCAGCGCAAAGAGGGGCGCAGGGAGAGGTCGTAGGCTGAGTCTTACGGTCGCGCACCAGGAGGCGCAAGGAGGTATTGAAGGCTGAGTCCTTCGGTGGCGCCAAAGAGCGCAGGGAAAAGTCCGGGAGCAGTCCCCTCCCGGCTGCGCGCAAGCAGGAAGCAGGGGAAAGATCGGGAGGCGAAAGCCTCCCGGTCGCATTTCAGGGAAAGAAAAACGGCCACCTTGTGAGTGGCCGTATCTGTTTGATTTGACTGGAGCCGCCTCTCGGATTTGAACCGAGGACCTGCTCATTATGAGTGTGTTTCCCCTGGCTTTTTGGCCTTTCCGGCAGTAGTAAGAAACCATATAAATTCAGCACATTTGCATCTTGTCGTTTTCGCCAGTTTCCGCGATTTTTATTCCTGTTGAGTGCTGTTTGATTGCTGGAAATCACGCCAGCAATCACAAACGGCGGACCAGGAGGGCATGATCATGGCACAGGGCATGATCACAAAACGGGCTGTTGAGGCTAAGCCATCGGCAGATGTTGTTCCTCTGAAAATAGAAAAGAGCAGGATTCAGCGGTGATAAATTGGAAAAATAGATCTTCACACCACCCATTGAAGTGTGTAGAGTACACATCATGCCTTTGAGCAGCAGGGAAATCATTCGCAGACTGGAACAGGATGGCTGGGTGTTGCATCACCAGCAAGGCAGTCATTGCCAGTTCAAACATCCCAGCAAACCAGGAAAGGTGACGGTTCCCCATCCCAGGCATGATTTGCCTATCGCCACAGTCCGTTCCATTTGGAAACAAGCGGGGATTTTGCCATGAACTTTGCCATCGCCATACATAAGGATGCGGATTCGGATTACGGAGTAACCGTGCCTGATCTGCCGGGCTGTTTTTCTGCTGGAGGCACCATGGATGAGGCCATCAGCATGGCCAGGGAGGCGATTCAAACACATGTGGAGGGGTTGTTATTGGACAACGAGACAATCCCCTTTGCACGACCGATTGAAGAACATCAAAGCAATCCAGAATTCGCTGGTGCGGTATGGGCGGTGGTCCAGGTAGACCTGGGCAAGATCACCGGTAAAAGCAAGCGCATCAATATCACCATTCCAGAACCGGCACTGGCACGGATTGACAGCTACGCCGCAGCACACGGAGAGTCCAGATCCGGCTTTTTGATGCGTGCCGCATTACAGGCGATGCGTTGAACACTGAATGTCCATCTGCCGCGACGGCGGGAAAAGGGGAAATCCTTCAACCCCCTGGCCGGGCCTTATCTTGATGGAATCGCCATGAATGAGGGCGAGTAATGATTATCGAAACATGGTTGGATGCTGTCACAGGTTTGAGTAAATCGCTTGGATGGACCAAAGAGAGCGCCTGTTTTCTCATGAAGGTGTTGGGGTACTCAAACAGCCCCCAAAGCAGGGCAATGGCCACAATAATGGCGATGGTGGTAATGGTAATGCTGGCGTCTAGTGGGGTGACAAAGCTGACCTGACATGCTTACGTTAATCTGTTACACTCCCTGCTCCAAGGGATTCGAGCAGGAGTATGTGGTATGGTCAAGTATGTGGTACGCCTGACGCCGACAGAGCGAGAAAAGTTGGGAGAGTTGATCAGTAAGGGCCGGGCAGCAGCATCTGTCCTTCTGCGCGCCAGAGTCTTACTCAAAGCGGACGAAGGAGACGATGGCCCGGGTTGGTCTGATGAAAAAATACGAGAGGCTCTGGATACCAGTTTATCGACCGTCCACCGTGTTCGGCAGGAGTTTGTTGAAACCGGGTATGATGGAGCCCTATACCGCAAAAAACCTCAAGGACGCCAGTTTCGGAAACTGGATGGGGAACAAGAGGCGCGATTAACCGCGTTGGCGTGTAGCGCTCCACCGGAGGGTCGAAAACGATGGACGCTAAATTTGTTGGCGGACAAGTTGGTTGAATTGAATGTGGTAGACAGCATCACATCGGAGTGCGTCCGTCTTGTATTAAAAAAAACGAAATTAAACCATGGCTTAAAGAACAATGGGTGATTCCCCCAAAAGCTGATGCAGAGTTTGTATGCGCCATGGAGGACGTGATTTCTGTCTACATGCGACCCTACGATCCGCAGCGTCCGGTAGTCTGTTTTGATGAGATCCTCAAACAATTGGTAAAGGAAACGCGGCAACCAACTCCAGCGAGACCAGGTCAAAGCGAGAGATTTGATTACGAATACGAGCGGAATGGCACGGCCAACATGTTCATGATCTTCGAACCGCTTTCAGGGAGACGGCATGTCAAGAGTACTGACCGTAGGACAGCGATTGATTTTGCTCAAGTAATTCGTGACGTGGCGGATAACCATTACCCTGACGCTGACAAGATTGTTCTTGTGATGGACAACCTGAACACACACAAACCAGCGTCATTGTATCAAGCATTTGCACCGGAGGAAGCCCGCAGAATATTGGATCGTTTTGAGATTCATTACACACCAAAACACGGCAGTTGGTTGAATATGGCGGAAATCGAGTTGAGCGTCCTCAGTAGCCAGTGTTTGGATCGACGGATTCCTGACAAAGAGACGTTAGATAGAGAGGTTTCCTCATGGGAAAAGGAACGAAACCAGAAAAACAGCAAGGTGGATTGGCAATTTACGGCCCAGAACGCGAGGATCAAATTGAAACGTCTTTACCTGTCAATTCAGCTTTGCTGACCCACTAGATCCTTCCAGGTTTTTTGATCGGGGGCGACCTCTATAGGTGGTCTTTTGGTTTTGCCTGTGTTGTTGGTGTCGAACCGTGCCCACGCCTTGCCAGGGTTGTAGTCAAAGCCTGGATCGGGCGAGAAAAGCAGCTTGTTGCCAGTACGGCTGGTG
>NZ_RXIU01000125.1 GCF_004217665.1 Candidatus Magnetaquicoccus inordinatus
GGCGACTGGTCAGGGGGAGATGTTGCCGTGGCGCGGTGAAGGGGGGGGGAGCCAGCATCTTGTCGGCACAGTGCATTGCCATGATTATGCCTTGCAGGAGGAGACGGAACGTTTTCTGGCGGATAATTTTACGCTTGTTCCCCGTTATGCGGTGCAGGCGAGTACCGGACCGGGCTTGGAGGTGCAATCTGAACAGATTGTCGATCATCTGGCTTTCAAAACCGAATGGTTGCGTGCGGCCATGGGTTTGGATCCGCACAAGTTGGCTTTGATTACGGCGCGTGGCGACAGCATGGAGCCGGCGATTGGTGATGGTGATTTGTTATTGTTGGATATGCGCGAGTTGCGCACTTTGGATCCATCCATCTATGTGGTGCGCACGGAGCAATCGTTGTTGGCCAAGCGTTTGCAGTGTTTGACCGATGGGCGCATCCGTATTCTGTCGGATAATCCTCTGTATGGTGCGGAAGAGGTCTATCCCCATGAAATTCACATCTTGGGCCGGATCGTCTGGATTGGCAGAAAGGTGTAAGGAGTGGGCGCGCTATTTTTTGCCCATCCGCGCATTCTTCCCCTGGCTGTTGCGAGTTGACGACCGCGACAGTTGTTGCCCCTGTTTTCTGCTGCGGCTACCCTTCAATAAATGATTGCACTCCTTTTTTGCTGATGAAAAATATTTCATAGCAAAATATACAAAATATAAATTATTCAACAAAATTAAAACAATATCTCAAAACAACTGCTGAAGTACTTCGCATTCCATTTTGCGCCGCTTTTCTCTATGCTTTTTTCCATGAACACGAACCTTACTTCCCTACCGATTTTCAAGGTGGGTCGTCATACCGACATGTCGGGGACGACTCTGACAATCACCGAGGCCGACCTGGAACAGACGGTCGCTGCCTACCAACCGGCCCGCCATGAAGCGCCCTTGGTGGTGGGTCATCCACAGCACGATGCACCCGCTTGGGGATGGGTTGCTTCGCTCGCGCTGGTCGATGGAATTTTGTTGGCGACCCCACGCCAGGTCGATGCAGCCTTTGCCGAAATGGTGGCGGCGGGGCGCTATAAAAAAATATCCGCCAGTTTTTACACCCCCAACTCACCCAACAATCCGCATCCAGGTGTTTATTATTTGCGGCATGTGGGTTTTTTGGGTGCCCAACCCCCAGCCATCAAGGGGTTGCCAGATGCCAGCTTTCGGGAAGGTGAAACCGGTTTGCTGGTTTGGGAAGGCGCAGACGCACCGATGATAGCAGGCTCTGCGCTGCCAGATGCTATCTCACCTTTGCCACAAGATTGGGAGAACCCTATGTCAGAACCCTCATCTGTACCGGATGTTGCCGCCATCGAGGCGGAGTTGCAGGAAAAAAGCAGTGCGCTTGCCGAACTGGAGCTGCGCTTTGCCGAACAAGAAGGTCGTTTGCGTGCTGCCGAGAGTGCGCTGCTCAGCCAGCAAACACGCCATTCCACCCTGATGTTTGTCGATGAGTTGATTCGCCAAGGTCGGATTTTGCCGCGTCATCGTGAAGGTTTGGCGGCCTTTATTGCCTCTCTGGATGCAGGCTCGCCCCTCTCCTTTGCAGAACCAGGGGCGGAGAGTGGGCAGCCGCCGCTGCAGGTCAACACCTCCTTGCGTGACTATATCAGCGCATTTTTGCAAGAGCTGCCGACGCAGATCCATTTCCAGGAGCAGAGCGCGCATCCTCTCCACAGTTTGGAAGAGCAATCCTTTGCCGTTCCCGAAGGTTTTGCCGTAGACCAGGAGGGGTTGGATCTACACCGCAAGATTGTGGCTTATGCCAAACAACATAACATTGATTTTGTCAATGCCGTTCATGCCGTCATCAAGTAAGTAAACTGGAAGAGGAAACAACACAATGAGTCAACAAAATATCTCTATTCTTACCTTGACCGTGATTGCCAGTGGGGCGGTGACGGAACATCGTGCCATTGCTTTCAACGGCAGCCAAGCCACGCAGGCGGGCCAGAAGGTGATGGGTAGCAGTGTGAGTCGGGCAGCCACTGGTGAGCCATTGGCGGTGGTGACCTGTGGTACCGCCATCATCGAGGCCGGGGCCGCGATTACAGTGGGTCAATCGTTGATCTGCGACAGTCAAGGACGCGCAGTGCCGACAACGGGCTCCTTGACTGTCGGCAGTGGTGCCGTTGCTGTCAGCAGCAGTGCCGCCAATGGGGCCATTCTCCTTGGTGGTGATCTGCCGGAATTTGTCTTTGCCGATGCCCTGCAAGCAGCGAGCGCTGCCGGTGAACTGATCGAAGTGCTGTTGCGGCGCTAATCGGTACTCAAACCTTTTGATTGGAAGGAAAGCATTATTATGGCCATGTCAAGCAGTCAAGTACGTGTGGTGGATCCGGTGTTGACCGAGGTGGCACAGGGATTTCGTCATGAAGAGCATGTCGGTTCCTTGCTCTTTCCGCGTGTTCCGGTGCAGAGCTCTGGCGGTCAGGTGCTGGAGTTTGGCAAGGAGAGTTTTAAGCTGTATCAGGCGCGTCGTGCACCTGGTTCGGTGACCAAACGGGTGCAGTTTGGCTATTTGGGCAAGAGCTTTGCTTTGGTGCAGGATGCTTTGGAAGGTCAGGTGCCACGGGAATATTTGCGTGATGCAGCCCGGGTACCGGGAGTGGATTTGGGGCAGCGGGCTGTCATGGGCACTTTGCGCGCCCTCTCGCTGACTTTGGAGTATGACCAGGCCAAACTGGCGACCACTGCCGGCAACTATGACAGCAACCACAAGGTCACCCTTTCTGGAAGCTCCAAGTGGAGCGATGCCAGTTCGGATCCCACAGGGGATATCGATGATGGCAAGGAGGCGATTCGGAGCAGTGTGGGCATCTATCCCAACATGCTGTTGCTCTCGGCACAGGCGTTCAACGTGGTCAAAGAGCATCCCAAGGTGGTGGAGCGTTTCAAGTATACCAGCCGTGATTCGGTGACTCCGGATATGTTGGCTGCCTTGTGGGATTTGCAAACGGTTGCCGTCGGCAAGGCAGTGGCCTTCGATGATGCCGGCAATGATCTCGACATCTGGGGCAACAATGCCATTTTGGCCTATGTACCCCAACAGAGTTCTGGCATGGAAGAGCCCTCTTTTGGCTATACCTACACCATGCAAAACCATCCTGTGGTAGAACGACCCTATTATGAAAACAATGCCCGCAGTTGGATCTATCCGGTCACTTATGAGCGTGTACCGGTGCTGACCGGGATGATGTCCGGTTTTCTGATTCAAGCGCCAGCATAAGGTTGCGCGCCTGGCGGGGCGGACCGGCAGGGTATCCGCTTATCTGCTGCAGGCGCCAATATAGGTGTGCAGCCTCGATGAGAGGCATGCCCGGCCAATAGAGGGGGTGCCAGGGATCTGTTCCCTGGTGCCTCCCAGGCAATCGTTCGGGAGAATAACTAAAGATGTCATATGCTACAGCAGATCAGTTGTTGTCTTGGTTTGGCGCCGCCGAGGTGAGTGAAGTGGCGGTTCCGGATGATCAGATGCCGATTGTCGCAGCCCTGTTGCGGCGGGCGCTCTCTGGCGAGGTGAGCGATGCCTATAGCGAAGCGGAGTGGGAAGCGGCCAATAGGGCCATTCAGCGTATTCATGATGCTTTGGAAGAGGCGCAGCGGTTGATGGACTCCTATTTGGCGACCCGCTATCCCTTGCCATTATCGGAAACGGTGGTGCAAGCCAGCCCTTTGCCGCGCATGTGCGCCACGGTAGCGCTGGCTCTGCTGCATGACAAGCGTTTACCCAAAACGTTGGCGCAGCGGCAGCAGCAGGTGTTGGATTGGCTGCATGCACTCTCTGTCGGCAAGGTGGAGTTGGTGCCTTTATTGGCACAAAGCGGACGGGTTGCCAATGGGCCGGAGTTTATTGCCGGCATGCGGCTTTTTGACAACGATATGATACAGGCATTCATGCGATGAATGATCTCTTTTTTGCCCAGGAGCTGTTGGTCAACCGTTTGACCGAACAGGTCAATGGTTTACGTCTGGTGCAGGGGGTGCGCGATGCCGCCCTGGTGCAGGAGCGTCCTGGCACCACACCCGCCGCCTATGTGCTGTATGACGGTCAGGATCTGCGCATGCACGCCGGACGCGCACAGGTGGTGGATCAAAAATGGTTGGTTATGCTGGTGATTCGTTCTTTGCGTGACCATCCGGTCAAGGCGATGCCGGGGGAGGGGCGCCAGGAGGCCGGTCCTTTGTTGGTGCATCTTTGTCGCGCACTGTTGGGATGGCGTCCGGCCATGGAATATGGTCCGCTGAGTCTGCTCAATGCACCCAATCCTTCGTTTCGCGATGGTTTTGGCTATTATCCGTTGCGCTTTGCCACCCGTACCGTCATTCGCGCCGAGTAGGTTGCTCTATTGCTGACTGGGAGTGGAGAACAATGAAACAACTCGGTGAACTGCTCCTGCCTGACTCTTTGCAATGGCAGGATCGCTATCTCTATGCCCCGGTCCATCAGACAATGGCCCATACCCTTGCTGGTAGACCGGTCTATTTTGTGTCGGCGCTTCTCTGGGCGCAGCCGATCACTCTGCTTGCGGAAGAGAGTGTGACCTGGCTGGATGGGCCAACCGTGGCCGCATTGGCGGCCATGGCTGCCCAGGCTGGAGCAACCTTTCCTTTGTTGTGGGAAGAGGACTCCTTCAGAGTCTTGTTTCGCCATCAGGATGCTCCGGCACTGCAACTGCGGCCTCTGTGGCCCAATCATGATCACTATATCGGTACGATCAAATTGATCGTCTGTTGAATATTTTTTCAAGAAAGGAAGAGCAATGGCCATTCAAGCCAGTGAAATCAAGTGGTATAAATCTTTAGTTGTAAATGATGGTGCCAGCAATGGTGGTGTACTCAGTGCCGACGAGTGCATTGACGGAGTAAAAAACAATGTCTGGCCCGATGTCAGCCAGGCAGAACGTCTGGCCGGTTCGGTCAAATATCGTAAAACTTTTATCAAGATTGCCAATGCCGACAATTTGGCATTGCTGGATCCTTGCATCTTTATCGAAAGTGCTACACCCGGTGACGACAGCATTGTGCTGTTGGCGGGCACGCAAACCGATACCCAGAACGAAGCGGTGGCATACAATCGTTTTTATGGTGCTGCCCGACTGGATGTGGATGCGACAGTCGGTGATCAGGTGCTGCTGGTCAATGTGGAGAGTGGCAATGGTTTGGGAGGACATGAAATCTTCCGCAATGGTGATCTGATTCGGGTGGCCGATAAAGGCAGTGTCGATGCAGTTGGTGGCAATGCTGAATTTGTGCGTTTGGCCAGCAGCAATGCAGTCTCCTGGAATGGTACGCAGGCCACACTGCATTTGGCCGCCGGGGTCAGCCTAAGCAACAGCTATGGCGCTGCCAACACCAAGGTGGCCTCTGTCCTGGAGACGGATGATATTGAGGCCATGGTGAGTGGTTGGAGTGAATCGACGGTATCGGGCAGCTTTGACGAGGTCAATACACCGCTGCTTCTCGATCATATCGGGACAGTGGAGCAGCAATGGACGCTTACCTTTACCAGCAGCACCCAGTTTAACTGTCATGGTCACACTCTGGGGTTGGTTGGCAGTGGTGCGCTTGGAGGAGCGGCTTTTGCGCCGCTCAATGCCGATTTTAATCGGCCCTATTTTACCTTGGCCACGACCACGCCTCCTTGGGGAGGTACCTGGCAGGCTGGCGAGAGCATTCAATTTACTACCCATCCGGCAGCGGTAGCAGTGTGGGAAAAGCGGACGGTTCCAGCCGGGGCCAACAGCTTTTCTGGCAATAAGGTGATTGTGGCCATTACCGGAGAGAGCGAATGAGTCGGCTTCTTGCCCATTGTATGATACCGGTAGGCAGTCGGAAGCCCAGTGCCCCTTTTCACCTGCAGCTTGACAAGGAGATAGGGAATCTACCGCTGCTGGTGCACTCCCACGGTGTGTATGGTTGGAGCCGCTCTCCGAGCTATTATGAAGCCGATCTTCCCTATGCCTTGCGTCTGGAAAAGGAGGGCAAACAGCGGATTCGTCTCTACTGTTCCGAGCGACCAGCCAATGCTGTGCGTCTGTTGGTTGATGGCGGCAGTATGGGGCAACTGTTGGGGCGGCGTCAGCAAAGAGTGGTGGAGACACTCACCTGGGTACAGAGTCAATCCTGTTATTTGCGTTACCATTATGATCAACCGCAGGTCACGATCCGCGAGGCGACTCCCTTTTATGACCGCAATGGCAAGGAGGTGCCGCCGCCGCTCTATCGGGCGGAACAGGCACTCTTTCAGCACAGCAAGGTGGTGACCGGTGCCTTGCTGGTGGAATATCAGCCTGCCTATTTTTTGTATGAGATCCCGTATGGCACCGGTGAAGAGTTGCTGACGGAAAAGGCTTTTCGGGAGATCAAACTGGCTTGGTTGATGTGCGACACCAAGAATGCTGCCTTGCCGGAGGTGCGGGTGATTGCTCTCAGTGGGACGCAGGCGACGCTGCTCTCTTTCAAACGCGACTATTGGCCGCCATCCTCTACTGCACCAGCACAATTTGTACCGGCGGAAAGGCTGTCACCCAATGGTGAGCATATTGTCTATTTGGAGACGGGGCGCGAAACCTCCATGGAACGGATCTATAGCAGTCAAAATCCCAACAATTATGTCGATGTGCGCAAAACCCATTCGGTATCATTCGCGCCCCAGAATGGCAATCAAGGGGGTGGCAGAGGAGCGCAACGACAGGCGGGTAGCATGGTGATGCGTTTTTCCAACCCACAATCCTCCTCATAGGAGTGCCTCTCTCATGTCTGAACACGCCATTATTCTGGATCCCTTTATCGAGATTGTGGACTGTGCGTTTTCTGCCTGGCAATGGAGCTTTCGGGTGCAACGCGATGATGGTTGGCACTACACCCCTGCCAGCAGCGAGAGTGTGACCCTGCGTTTGTATAATGGGCGTAACCAGCAGTGGCTGTGCAGCGGAGAGACCATGGCTGCAGCAGGAGAGCTTTTGGACTATGAGGAGGCGGTCAGCGGCCTGGTGAGCAGCTTTGTGTTTGCAGAAGGATATTACACCTTTACTCTTTCGGCAGAGCTGCTCACCCAGCTTGGTGAAGCGGATTTATCCCACTTTTCCTGTCTGTTGGAGAGCGAAGGGGAGAACACTGTCAAGTGTCTCTATCCCCGGCGCTATTTGCCGGGTGCCACAGGCGAGGCGCTGCTTCCGGGATATTGGCAGGTGACGCTTCCCTATTGGTCGGTAGAGCATACTGCCGCCTATCCCGATCTGCGTATCAGCGACCGTATAACAACGGTTCGCAGTACGATTCCCTATCAGGTCACCTGGAAAATTGAGGATGGCAACAGCTTTGCCTGGTTTCGTTTGCCGGTATTGGTGGTGGAGTGGATTCCTGATGCTGCCATGCAGGGTTGGCAAGGTTTAATCTTGCTGGATCGTATTTGTAGACAGGGTGGGGACTATATTCCTGGTCAGACCGTTGAGGGGGTCACGCAGCCGCAGCATATGCCACAAAATCGTGAGGAACGCATTGCAATGCAGTATCAACAGGCGGCCATCATTGCGGCCATGGGGGATTGTCCCGGTCAGTGGCCAGCCAGTCGTATCCATGTTTCCAGTAACTTTGCTGCCGCATTGACCATCAATTTTGTGAATAGTATGGGGCACAATCCGTTGCCACAGAAGATTGTGCAAGAGTATCCGACAGCGTTGCAGGAAAAAATATACCAGCGACGTTACCAATATATCTGGCCGGGAGACTCTTTTCCTTATGAAACCGGTGAAGGGCTGGATCTGGTGCGCGATCTGCAGGCGCAATTGATCCAAAGTCCCTATACCGGTTTTGAGCAGTTTTTGCTTGAGCTGTTGCCGGAAGGAGTACAAGGATAATGGCGGCCTATCGTTATTGGCGACTCCTGGTGAATGCGACCACATCGGGCAGCGATCATCTGCTCTCCCTGTATGAGGTGGAGTTGCGGGCCACTCCGGGAGGCTCTGATCAATGTCAGGGAGGTGTGGCGACTGCTGCGCATAATGACAGTACAGTCTATCGCCTGTTTGATGACAATGCCAGCAGTTATTGGAGCAATGGCGGACCGGGCAGCAGTAGCTGGATTCAGTATGATTTTGGTAGTGGCATTGTGGCAAGTGTGGGTGAAATCAGAATTTTACCCCGTTCGCAATGGATGTCTCCCCAGGATTTTATTCTGTATGGTTCCGACGATGGCAGCAGTTGGCAAGCCATTGCCGAATGGAACGGCATCCATGATTGGATCGGCGGGGTGGAAAAGCTGTTTGTGCCTCCTCCGCCTCCGGCTGTAGTTGTGCAAGCGCAGTGGCAATTGCCCTATGCAGTGGCGGTCGCCCAGGCAGTGCGGTCACGCCATGATTTGGGTGTTTGGTTGCTGCGCCAGCTTGTGCATCACTATGCAGTGGTGGTGATCAGGAGCATGGCGCAGTTGTGGCAGGAGAGCCTGCTGCGGCAGCAGAGCAGTCAACAAGAGTGGGCGAGTTGGCTGGAGCGGGGGTGTGGGCAACCCTGCATGCTCTTATTGGAGAAGGCTCTGCTGGCAGGCTGGAGTCGTTTTGTGGGGGGGAGTTGCGGGCATCCGCTTTTCTGCACGCTGCAGAGAGCATCTCTGCACAGCTTTTCCATAAAGCATCTGCTGCTGCGTGCTTGTCGGCAAGAGATGTCGGTCACCTGGAGGAGAGGCGGTGCCCAACAGCAGCGCTATTCTATCCAGCAACGGGAGGAGCTGACTTGTTGCCGGGTCTGGTTATGGCAATGGGCCAACCAGCAGGCAGTGCTGCTGCAGAGCATGCCAAGGCTGGACATATCTTTTCCCGCAGATGCAGAACGCAAACAGCCGTTGTCGGTGCATGCGGCGAGCGTGCGTTATCGTGCCGAGCAGGGGATGTGGACAGCCGAATTGCATCTGGCCAAGGCCGAGGATTTTTTGGCTCTGCAGTTGGATGAGCCATTTATCCTGCATCTGGGTGAGGAATCTTTTAATTTTTTGGTCGATGGCAAACGGTTACAGCGCAGCCACCAACAGGGTGAGGAGAGGGTGCTGCTGGGAATCAGTCCGTTGGCCAGATTTCAGACGCCCCGTGCAGGAGGTTTGCAACAAAGCTGGTTGCAGCCCATTTCGGCACGTCAAGTGGTGCAAGAGTTGTTGCCGTTGCCATTGGAGTGGCGTTTGCCCGATTGGCCATTGGCACCGGGATTATTGAGCGCCCAGGAGGAGACGCCGTTGCAAGTGGCACGACGTCTGGTGGAGAGTGCCGGAGGGGTCATACAAAGTAATGCGGATGGTTCTCTGCTGGTACGTCCTCTGTTTGCAGAGGCGGTTGCCGATTGGCAGCGACTGCCACCGGCACACTGTGTGACCGATAGCGATGATATAGTAGCCCTCTCGATGCTGCAGCAGATTCGGGCACAGGTCGATCAGGTGACAGTGCGCAATCTCTCCCGTTCGGGAGCAACGGCTCATGATCCTCTGTTGACGCTTGCTTTAGACCAGCGTTTGCAGGCGGAGAGTCCGGGACAAGATGGTTTTTTGCCTGGTGATACAGCGCAACTGTTGCTTAATCCCGCTACTGCCCTCTCTATTGCGCAATTGCACAGTTCAACAGGTCTGGTTTTGCAAGAGTCGGCAGCAATATTGTGGCAGGAGCAGGAGGATATTGTTTTTCTGGCCAGCAATGTGGCTCGTCTGCAGCAGGTGGCGCACTCTCTTGAGGCGTTTCAGTGGTTGGGTACGGACTTGGGGAGGCCGCTTTTGCAGGGTGATGGGCGGACTATTTGGGTGCCAGAGAGTGGTACCGCTGTGCTGCGTCTGAGTGTCACCCGGCAGGCGCGCTCTTTTCCGCTGCCTATCCCCTCCCAGTTGGCAGGAGAAGAGCCCTGTCCGATAATAGTCACCGCCAGCTCGGATTCCAGAAGTGTGGGCTCTTTGGAGGTGACGGTGCAACGAGAGACAAACCGTTATCCCGCTCTGGAGCTGTTTGTTCCCTTGTTGACCAATGAGAGTGTTCTCTACAGTCGTGCCCGCAGTGAGCTGGATTTGGGCCGGGGTTTGCGTCAGGTGGAGTTGACGATTCTTTTTCGTCAGGCTTTGGCGGCAGGGCAGTTGCTTGCAATAGAGGATGGGGGTTTTGGTCGCACCTTGCGCGGGCAGATTGCGGAGGTCAGTCACGAACTGAGTACAAAGGGATGGCTGAGCAAATTAAAGGTGTGGTGTTAAACCAGGAAGAAGAGCTCTGGGCCACCGTTGCGCCATACCGAACAGTTGGCAGGTTTTGCTGTTGCAGGGGTAACTATTCACCACCCAAAACAACTGCGGGTCCAGGGAGGGCACCTCCCTGGCCGGGTCCAGGGATGGAATCCCTGGGATTTTGTTTTTAATCTTTTGCTTTTGGCGCGCTTTA
>NZ_RXIU01000126.1 GCF_004217665.1 Candidatus Magnetaquicoccus inordinatus
CCTGCACCCACCAGGAGGAGATAATCTCCTCCTGGACCTCCCTAATAATTTTCTGATTTTCAAATGCGATTGCCCTGGCCACTGGATTCAAGGGAGAGCTCTTTTTTCTCCCCTGAATCTATTGTTTGTGCATACAGAATGGGTTGTAACAATCACAAGCTGTGAATGTCCCACCCTTTTGCTTCCGCAGCCAAAGTGCTGGCATTGCTGACTGCAGCCATGACCGCATTTTCCGGTTGCAGATAGCTCTCCGCTACCCGCAACAGGTCTGCTTGTGCAACCTGTAATATCCGCTGCCGAAACTGCCGACGAATCTCCGGGGTGCGACCATGCAACGCATCATGAAAGGCACGTCTGGCATCGCCTGCAGGAGAGCCTGGGCGATCAATGGAGCTGATAACACTTAAAATGGCCTGTTCCAACGCTTCGGGCTCATGTTTGGTCTCAGCCAGCCAATGCACAGAACGATCAAAATCGGCAAAAGTGTCGCTAAAACGAGGATCCCGATAGGAGAAAAAGCGGAAAACACCGGAATCACTGTCCAAACCGGCACCACTGCCATAGGCACCACCACGCTCACGAATCGCTTTATGCAGATAACCATGCTTGAGAAAGATACCTAAGACAGCCAGAGCCGGTGCATCGGGGTGGATATAGGGAACCGCCGGATAGGCTTTGGCACAAAAATGTACGGTGGTCACCGTGCTCCAGGCAATCTTTTTCTGGACAGTGCAGCCCATTGTCGTCAACGGCACAAAGGGAACGGCTGCAGAGGCCGTTGCCCATTGTTGGCTGAGGGTGGCGCTCAAGGCAGGCAAATCATTGGCCTCGGCAGCCACCATCAACTGGCCAGGAGCCTGATGGACCATTTCCCAGATGGCGGCCAACTGCTGGGCAAAATGCTCCAGTTGTTGCGGATCGTCCAAGGCATCGTCCAATTGCTGCAACCGGGCAATGGCCTGCAAACCACTCCAACGGTCATGGATGGCGGCGATGGGGTTGAGGGTGGCAGCGGCCGCCGCCATGGCCAGAAGATGGCCATTATTGGTGACACGGGTTTCTGCTGCCGCCCGGTGTTGGGCGATCAGCTCCCGAAAACGGTTGAGCTCGTCAAAACGGGGAGTATGAAAGGTCTCCCAGAGCAGACGGGAGAGCTCTTGTTGATTGCGGGTGAGCGCTTTGCCGGAGAGGATGAATTGGGCGCGGAATGCGTGCGAATGATCGATGGCGCCACGGGCAGAGCTTCGGGCGCTGATACCGCCGCTGATGGCCGATTGCCAGTTTTGTGTTTGCAGATAGTCGCGCCCGCCACAACCAATTTCAGTCAGACAAGAGGCAAACAGAGGGACAAGATCGACCCACTCCTCTTTCATGCTGGGCAACGGGACGATCAGTTGCTGATAGACCAGACGGTTGGTGGTACAGGGATAAAAGGCCGTGGGCATGTTGCCGAGCATCTGCTGCTGTCCGCTGGGGATGGCCAGATCGGCAGGAATGTCAGAGAGATGCAATTTGGGCAGGATGTTGGGATCATCCTCCTCTTCCTGCCGCTGTTTCAGCTCTTCGGCTGCTGCGATTAACGACTGCACAGCCTGCTCATCCATGGAGGCGCGCAAAGTGGCCAGACGTTGCTGCTCCAGAGCACTGCGCTGGGCATTCAGTTGTTTGTCCGGAGACATCACCAGGAGCACCCGGTGCGGATTGTCGAGCAGCCACTCCTTGGCCAAGTTTTTAATAAAGTCAGGATCTTTGATCTCTTCCCGCAACTGTTCAAGAATCTCATCCAGCGCCAGAGCCGCAACCGGATCGGCGTTGTAGAGCATGGGGGTCATGGCGGTGAGCAGCAGGTGCAGACCATAAGGGAGTCCATCCCCGCTGATTTCGCGGCGACTCAACTCCAACTGGTGCAGGACCGCTTCCATCTGTTGCAGAGGAACCCCTTCGCTGGCAACCTGTTGCAGGACCGAGAGGATCATCTCTTCCACCGCATCGGCATGTTCGGGTGCAGAGCCCTCCAGGCCGCAGAAAAAGGCCATCTCCTTGCCAGAGGCATCCAGCCCGAGCATGGGGGCGGGGGCGCTGCCATAAGGTGAGGTTTCCAGGGCATAGAGCAGAGGCGAGGCGCTGTTGTCGAGGAGTACTCCGCTCAACAGTTGTGCCTTGAGCGCCTCTTTTTGCTCGCTGCTGTGGCCGAGCAGCCAGCCCATCAGAATGTAGGTTTTGTTTTTATTCTCTTCCTGTCCATCCATGGCATAGGTGGCATGGCTGCGTACCGGTTGGCTGAGACGCTGCTCATCCTCAACGCGCACATCGACCGCCTGATAGGTAAAAGCATGCAAAACCCGCTCTTGAAAAGTGGCTTGGTGTTCGGCAGCGCTGATGTTGCCAAAGGTCATGAAGATGGCGTTGGAGGGGTGATAGTGGCGGGCATGGAAAGCACGCAACTGCTCCCAGGTCAGTTGCGGGATGATGGCAGGGTCGCCGCCACTGTTATAACGATAGGTGGTGACAGGAAAGAGTGGTTGGGAAATGGCCTCGCTCAGGGCCCGCACCGGATTGCTCATGGCCCCTTTCATTTCGTTATAGACCACCCCTTTATAGACCAGGGGGGAGTGGGGATCGTTGGCATCGGACAATTCAATGCGATACCCCTCCTGCGCAAAATCAAGGCGGCTTAAATTGGGAAAAAAGGCGGCATCGAGATAAACCTGCATCAGGTTGTCAAAATCCTTGCGTGACAAGCTGGAGAAGGGATAGGCGGTCCAGTCGGCACCGGTGACAGCATTGATAAAGGTGGCCAGTGAACGTTTGTTCATCATGAAAAAGGGGTCACGGACCGGATAGCGTTGGCTGCCACAGAGGGCTGTATGTTCCAGGATATGGGCGACACCTGTGGAATCGGTGGGAACGGTGAGAAAGGCCACCAGGAAAGCGTTATGGGGATCGTCAGTAGCCAGATGCAGGTGACGCGCACCCGTGACGCGGTGACGATAGAACTCTACGGTTAAATTGAGGGCCTCGACCGGTTGACGGCGCAGCAACTCAAAAGCAGGATGAGACATGATATTCCTCACGCAAAATGCAGATGGGCAGAGCAGACAGGGAGTGTCGGTTGAGCGGAGCTGCTTTAGGGAGAGAGCAGACTCTTCCGACTATCTGAAAACAATTTTGATGATATAGAAACAAAATGCAACAAGCGACAGAAAAAAATTTGCATACGCTGTTCTCGTTGTTAGAATCCGCTAAATCAGAATTTCAGTATATAAGAATCTTCTGGTTTCCGAAACGGATGGAAGTGAGGATAAGGAGCGGCAAGCGTGAATCGTGCTGCCGGTTCTGGATCTGTTATCAACACCCTATGATAGAGGTGAAACATGGCGGATGATCAAGCCGCGAGTCGGACCATATTGGTCGTCGGTGGCGGAATCAGTGGTCTGACCGCAGCCGTGGAGGCGGCGGAAGTGGGACACACCGTACTCCTGGTCGAGAGGGAGCCCCAGTTGGGGGGACGTGTATCCCAGCATTTTCAATATTTTCCGAAACTTTGTTCTCCTTCCTGCGGCTTGGAGATCAATTATCAGCGGGTCAAGAACAATCCGCGCATTCGGGTGTTGACCTTGGCGGAAGTAGAGGCGATTAGCGGCCAGGAGGGGGATTTTACGGTCCGCATTCGTCAGCATCCCCGTTTTGTGACCGAGAAGTGTACCGCTTGTGGCGAGTGCAGCAAAGCCTGCACCACAATGGTAGCCAATCCGTTCAACTTTGGTATGGATCAGGTGAAGGCGATTCGCAACAGCCATCCGATGGCCTATCCCAACTGCTATTTTATGGATGCAGAATATGCGCGCAGTGCCGAGGCACGGACGCTGCCCTGTCCGGTAGGGGCGATTGATCCCGATATGCAGGCGACGGTTTTGGAAGAGCATGTCGGCAGTATTGTTTGGGCGACCGGATGGCGTCCTTATGATGCCGAGAAGATTCAGCCCTATGGTTTTGGTCGCCATGTCAATGTGAGTACCAATATGCGCTTTGAGCGTTTGGCCAACAGTTATGGGCCGACCTCTGGGCGTCTGCTGCGTCCTTCCGATGGCAAAGAGGTCAAAAAGATTGCTTTCATTCAATGCGCCGGCTCGCGGGACCACAACCATCTGCCCTTTTGTTCACGGGTCTGCTGTTTGGCTTCCATGAAGCAGGCGACCTATGTGCGTGAGCAATATCCCGATGCCCAGGTGACCATCTATTATATTGATCTGCGGGCCATGGATCGTTATGAGGGGTTCCAGAAGAAGGTGGAGGCCGATCCGGGCATTACCTGGATCAAGTCAAAACCGGCGCGCATCGACGAAGATCCGGCGAGCAAGGATCCCATTGTCATCGGCGAGAATACACTGACCGGTATTCGTTATGCGGACAGCTATGACATGGTGGTTCTGGCAACCGGCATGGAGCCCACCTCGGCAACGACGGCACGGGTGCCCGGTCACAGTGCTGCGTATGACGAATATGGATTTGTGGTCAAAGGTGGTCAGGTGCTCTCATCAGGATGCGCAGCCTCGCCGTTGGATGTGGCGGGCGCAGTACAAGCGAGCACTGCCGTGGCACTCAAGGCGATTCAAGCTGCCGCAAAGAGAGGATAGAATGACGATGGAAGCGAAAAAGATCGGTTGTTATATCTGCACAGGATGCGGTATTGGCGAGGCGTTGAATGTGGCGGCTTTGGAAAAGATTGCCACCAAGGAACAAAAACTGCCGGTAACCCGTACCCATCCCTTTTTGTGCGGGGCGGAAGGGTTGCAGATGATCCGTGACGATATGGCCAACGAGGGGGTCAATGCGCTGTTGATTGCCGCCTGTTCGCACCGGGTCAAAACGGATGAGTTTGAGCGGTTTAACACCCCCTTGCTGGATCGGGTGGATCTGCGTGACAAAAGCCTGTGGGTACAGGATATTTCCAGCGGCAACAAAGAGGCCAAGGAAGATCTGCAGATGATGGCCTCGGACTATCTGCGCATGGGCAGTGTCAAGCTGAAAAAGATGAATGCGCCGGATCCGTTTCAGGATGATGGTTTTTCCCGCGATGTGCTGGTGGTGGGTGGTGGTATTGCCGGTTTGACGGCGGCCAAAGAGGTGGCAGCGACCGGTTATCGGGCCATTTTGGTGGAGAAGAGCGCTGAACTGGGTGGCATGGTAGGACGCATGCACAAGGTTTCTCCCACCATGCCTCCCTATCGGGTTTTGGAAGAAAATCCGGTTCCGGGCCTGGTGGCCACGGTTGAGGGCGAGAGCCGGATCAAGATCTATAAAAATGCGACCATCCAGAGCACCAAGGGGGCTCCCGGTCTGTTTGATGTGGAGATCAAGAACGGTGACACGGTGCACACTGAGCGGGTGGGCAGCATTATCCTGACCACTGGTTATAACCTCTATGAGGCGAGCAAGCTGGATGCCCGTTTGGGTTATGGCAGTTCACCGGATGTGGTGACCAGCCTGGAGTTTGAGGAGATGGCCAAGGCGGGTCAACTGGTGCGCAAGTCGGATGGCAAACCGGCCAAACGGGTCATGTTCTCCCTGTGTGCGGGCCAACGCGATGCCAACCATTTGGAATATTGCTCGGCGGCCTGTTGTACCTATTCGCTCAAGCAGGCGTTGTATGTGTTGGAGCAGTTTCAGGATGGAGCGGCCTTTATGCTCTTCCAGGAGATGCGCACACCGGGACAGATGGAGGAGTTTTATCGGCGGGTGCAGGAAGAGGGTGGGGTCATCATCAAGGGTGATGTGGAGCAGGTCAGCAAGGGTGCTTCCGGTGGTTTATCGGTGCAGATCCACGATAAGTTGTTGCGTGGCAAAGAGAGTGTCGATGTAGACTTGCTGGTTTTGGCCACCGGCATGATTTCGACGGTGGATACCCAGGATCCCAACAAGCCTTCACCTGTGGGTCAGGTTGCCGAAGAGACAGCCAAATCGGTGCTCAATTTGGAATATCGGCAAGGTCGCAGCATGCCGGAGTTGAAATGGGGCTTTCCAGACTCCCATTTTATCTGTTTTCCCTATGAGACCCGGCGCACGGGTATTTATGCGGCCGGTCCCGCTCGGCGGCCCATGGGTATCGCCGAAACGGTGACCGATGCCACCGGTGCAGCTTTGAAGGCGATTCAGGTGGTAGAGGCGGTGGCCAAAGGGGCTGCCGTGCATCCCCGTTCGGGAGATCTCTCCTATCCCTCTTTCCGTCGGGAAGGGTGTACCCAGTGCAAACGCTGTACTGAGGAGTGTCCGTTTGGGGCGATCAACGAGGATGAAAAGGGCAACCCCTTGTTTAATCCGACCCGTTGTCGTCGTTGCGGTACCTGCATGGGTGCCTGTCCGCAGAAGATCATCTCCTTTGCCAACTATTCGGTGGATATGATCGGTTCGATGATTAAAGAGGTGGAAGTTCCGCCTGCTGATGATGAAAAACCGCGTATTTTGGTCTTTGCCTGTGTCAATGATGCCATTCCGGCGTTGGACATGGTGGGGCAAAAGCGGTCGGCCTTGAGTACCTATATTCGCATTGTGCCGTTGCGCTGCATGGGTTCGATGAACCTGGTGTGGATTGCTGATGCCATGTCCAGTGGCTTTGATGGCATTTTGTTGATGGGTTGTCGGCATGGTGATGATTATCAATGCCATAATGTGCGTGGATCGGCGCTGGCGGAGATTCGTCTGAGCAAAGTTTCCGAGACCCTCAACCGTTTACAGTTGGAGTCGAGCCGGGTGAAGATGGTGGAGGTCAACATCATGGATGCTGATCAGTTGCCCACGATCATCAATGAGTTTGCCGAGCAGATTGGCTCTATGGATCTCAACCCATACAAGGAGTTTTAGACGATGGCGTATGATTTGTCATTTGCCCAGGATGTATATAAAAATTCCGAAATGGGCCATTGGATCAAGATGTGCAAGCAGTGCGGAGTGTGTGCGGGCTCTTGCCCGTTGGGTCCGCACTGGGAATATTCGCCGCGGCAGTTGTTCCAGTTGGTCCGGGGTGGCAAGAAAGAGGAGGTGCTGAAGAGCCAGTCGATGTGGATGTGCACCTCTTGCTATAACTGCATTGTGCGTTGTCCGCGTGGCTTACCGATCACCCATATTGTGCATGGTTTGGCCCGTTATGCCTCGGTGAAGGGTTATGCGGATCCCAATCAGGTGACCAACCGTTTTGCCACCAAAATTTTCTGGACCAATATTGTCAGCACCGGTCGTGTGGGTGAGGCGATGTTGACGATGCGGCTCTATTTTGTGGATGGTCTGGCGGCGGGTATCCAAAGAGGTTTGGAGATGAAGGATTCGGCGTTGGGAATGTTGATGACCAAGCGTTTGAACCCGATTCCGTTTCGCGGCAAGATCAAGGGTTATGCCGGATTTGCGGCGATGATCGCCAAGGCGCAAGAATTGGAAGCGAAAAGGGAGGCTGGGGCATGAAGGAGTATACATTTTTCCCGGGGTGCAGTTCGGAAAAGAGTGCCTCGGCTGCCAATATGGAGCATTCCGTACAGGCGATGTGCAAGATTTTGGGCATTCAGCTCAATGAGATCGACGACTGGAACTGCTGCAGTGCCTCCATTGGCTATGCGGGCGGGGGGCAATTACCCCGTTTAGCGATGTCGGCGCGCAATTTTGCCTTGGCGCAGCAGCAACGGGGTACGACCGATCTGGTAGCGACCTGTGCGGCCTGTTGGTTGGCGATGCGGGAGACGGCAGAGCGAATCGAGCATGAGCCAGAGGTGCGTGCGGATATCAATGTGGCGCTCAAGGAGGCCAATCTCTCCTATGAGGGTGGAATCAAGACCCGCCATTTGGTGGAGGTGTTGATTGAGGATATTGGTTGGGAGGCGTTAAAGGCGAAGGTCAAAAAGCCATTGAGTGGCTTAAAGGCGGCGGGTTATGTGGGTTGTCAGACCAATCGCCCGTTTGGTATCGCCGGTGAGAGTTATGAAAATCCGTTGTATTTGGACAAGATGATTGAAGCGACCGGAGCCACGGCGGTAAACTATCCGAAGAAGGTGGCCTGTTGTGGCGGGGCGTTGATGTTTACCGAGGTGGAAAAGTCGTGTGCTTTGGTTCGTGATCTGTTGCAGTGTGCGGTGGATAACGGAGCGGAAGTGATTGTCACCCCTTGTCCGGTTTGTCAGTTGAATGTGGAGGTCTATCAAGGCAAGATCAATCAACTGTTTGGCACCAATTTTAACATCCCGGTGATCTACTATTCGCAGTTGTTTGTGTTGTCCTGGGGTGGCAGTTGGGAGGATGCAGCACTGCATCAGCAGGTGGTTTCGGCTGAGGTGTTGCGTCGTTTTGCTTAGTAGGAAATGGGGGTGCCAGTCGACGGAGAATACAGCGTGGTTGTGGTATGATGTAGAGCCAGACAAGGCAATCTAAGCGGTTGCCGGTTACAGTTGTGTTATCTGTGTTTGTGCAATAAAAAGGGCGGGAGCTTTCCCGCCCTTTTTATGTTCAGGGTTATCGAGAGTGCGCTGAGTGTGATAGATGATAGAGCGCCGTCTTGAGGTTAAAAAATTTTTTACACAAAAAAATAAAGTGTAAAAAATTGTTTGCCTGTTCTTGGCGATTATCGGCAATATGTGTCAATCGATATACTATTATTGATTGTTGTATATTTTACCTTTCTTATTGATAACCAGATGTTATGCTATAGCAGTAGCTTTGTTTGGACTGAGTGACAGATTGGCCTGCGCTTTGCCTTAATGAGTGCAAGAGTGATGACAAACAGGGGTTTGTCAGTTTGAAGTGGAGGAAAAAATGGACTCTTCGCGTGGTTTCTGGGTATCCCCTTTAATGGAAGCCGAGCAAAAATTATGGGTGGCAGTGTTGGAGACGGCATTAAACGATGCATTGTCTGGTTCCAATCCGGCCCGGCGGGAAACAGCACGACGCTGGTTTCGTGAAGGGGGACAAAATTTTCGCTTGGTCTGCGATTTGGCCAACTTTGATCCCGATTTTGTGCGCTTGAAACTGTTGGCAGTGATCGATCGGCAGGACAGTGATCAGACTGTAGAGGTCAAAACTCGCCGTCGCGTCAGCAAAACTGAAACGCTGTTGCTGCAGGTGGAGAGCGGTATCTGAGGCGCAAAATAGATCCCGCGATGCGGCTGGTTGACAAAAGATGCCAGACCGCACCTGGGGGAGTATGCAGTAGGAACAATGCTCCTTCTGCAAGTGGTCAGCCATGCAGCAAGAACAATAATCCTACTGTATAGGGTCAGCTAGGCAGCAAGAACAATAGCCCTTCTGCAAGTGATCAGATTTGCGGAAGAGGCGGGAGAATCCCTTTCAGTTCATTGAGACGGCTTTCCAGTTTGGCAATCTTCTTGGCCCGTTTGGCCTCCTCTTTCAAATCGACCATCCGCAGCTTTATGGTCTGTTGCTGCACTTTATACGCCTCTTTGGCCGCCTTTTGTTGCTCCTTCAGGGTGGCCAATTCCAATTCTGCTGTTGTGGTGTCCATAGGTGGCATGCTGTTCACTCCTTTCTTCAAGAGTAGAATACTGTAAACCCGCAGTGTAGCACTCTTGCAGCATCAGGTGTTATGAAAAAATCATTTTTACTGCCCGGAAGCTATTGCACAACTGCTCCGGGCAGGTAGAGGGAGTGCTTGACTGAAGGGGGTAGAAATTGGCTTAACCCAAAGCTTTGCAGGCTTTGATGCAGGCGGCGCATGCTTCGGCCATGGCTTGGCAGGAGGCATGTTTGTCGGCATGCTTGCGGCATTCGGCTTCACAATTTTGGCAGGCATCTATGCAGACGGCGGCCAGCTTGTGGATATGGGTTGAGCCAAGCGCTGCCAGTTGCGAGAGGGCGGTGGAGAGCGGCAACATTTCGCTGACACTGCTGGCACAAACGGCCAGCGAGGTGTCACCGCTCCGGAACAGCGCCAGACAGTGGCTCAAGCAGGCTTGGCCTTTGTCGATGCAATCTCGAGTGGCAGCGACCAGAGCCGCATTGGGGGCTGGCTGGTCATGATGGCTATGGGCGCCATGTTCGTTGGCCAGGAGCTCTCCTGAGAGGGTGGCTGCCAGAGTCAAGGCGGCACCGGTAGAGAGCAGTTGGCGCCGGTCCAGGGAGGTTTCTAGTGTACTCATCTGTGGAACAATCCTTTGTGTTGATACTGTCGAAGAGATCAATCAAACGATGGATTATACTCTTGGTGGCTCTGCAAAGCAATTTGCTGATCCATTCCGGGCAGGACAATCGCATTTGCCAATCTCCTCACTGTTGCCACAAGCGAAACTGTGCATGTCGGGCGTCCGCCCTCCCAAAGA
>NZ_RXIU01000127.1 GCF_004217665.1 Candidatus Magnetaquicoccus inordinatus
CCATGTTGCTAAGTTAATGGCATTGAGGGCACCTCCCTGGCCGGGTCCAGGGATGGAATCCCTGGGATTTTGTTTTTTTAATCTTTTGCTTTTGGCGCGCCTTTCACAACAAGCCGACGCGCTTTTTGGGTCGGCGCGGCGCGCCTAATGGAAGCAAGCTGTGCGGATTGGCGCGCATTGTTGCGCCAATCCGCACAGCATCCCCATGGGGGGAGAGTTGGCGAGCCAGCACGAACCTGAATAGTTACCAGTTGAGAAGGAATAGGGCTGTGCCAATCAGCGGTGATAGGGAATGCCCTGAATCAGGGTATAGGCACGATATAATTGTTCCAACAGGAGTACCCGTACCAACAGATGCGGAAAGGTCATTGGTCCCAGAGAGAGAGTTGCCGAGCCCATACGCAACAGATCAGGATGCAGGCCATCTGGACCGCCGATGACAAAGCAGAGATGCTCTCCTGCCTCGCGCCAGCGCTGCATCTGTCCGGCAAACTCCAGCGAGCTCATCATGCGTCCCGTGCTGTCCAAGGGCAATAGCAGAGAGGATTGTGGAATATGTTCGCGCAAACGATTTGCTTCATAAAGCAATCCCTGCTGGCGGTCAGCGGCAGTTGCACCGCTGCGTCTGGCTTCCGCCACCTCGACCAGCGAGACTCCTCCGCCACGTTGCAAACGCTGCTGATAATCCTCCGTCAAGGCACGCAGCGGAGCAGGCATGCCTCGTCCTACCGCCAATATGGTCAGTTTCAAGGCTATTTGCTCTTTACGCTTTTGCTCTGACTGCGTTTTGGTTTGGCGGTTTTGCTCCCTTTCTCTTTTGGCGCGCTGCGTCGTTCACCTTGAGCAGGTTTTGGAGGTTTGGGCGGTTTAATCTTTTTCTTGAGCTTTTCAGGCTTTTCAACGGTTTCCTCTTCCTCACGACGCTGCGGTGGCGGCGGGGTCCAGAGGCGCTCCAGATCATAGAAGGTGCGTGCCTCCTGTTGGAACAGATGCACCACCACATCCCCAGCATCCACCAATACCCAAGTAGCTTCGGGCAAACCGGCAATACTCAATACCCGCATTGCCCGTTCATGAAAAAAGCGATCCGCCTCTTCTGCCAAAGCCGCAACATGGGTTTGCGACGTTCCGGTTGCCAGGAGAAAAAAATCGGTAAAAGCGGCCCGATCACGCAGATCGAGGATTAACAAATCCAACCCCTTTTTTTCATCCAAGCGTGCCTTAAGCTGGCGTACCAGCAGCTCCTGCTCCGTTTTACTCATGCTCACCATATAAATTATGTTGTTTGATATAGGTAATAACCGCCTCTGGTGTCAGATAACGGATACTCTGCTGTCTGCGCAGACGGTGCCGCAGATTTCGGGAACTGATCTCCATTGCGGTTACCGGCAGATGGCAATAGCCGAACCTGCCCAAATGTTGACGCTGCAGCATCTGTGGTGCGGCAACCTGATAGTGCTGCAGGCGCTCCAGCACCTGTTGTTCAGCTTTAGTCACAGCATGTCCTGGTCGTTCCAGCAAACCGATATGTGCCCAGTGCATGATCTCCGGCCAATTTTTCCAGCGATGCACCTCTGCCAGCAGATCACTGCCCATCAAAAAGATCAACTCTCCCAGGGGAAAGCGTTCATTCAAGATGCGCAAGGTATCTACCGTATAAGAGATGCCAGGGCGATTGGCATCCAGTTCGCACAACTCAAAACCGCTTTGTTCTTGAATGGCCAGACGGGTCATGGCTACGCGATGCGCCACATCTGTTGCTCGATTGGTATCTTTCAATGGATGGGCCCCGGACGGTAAAAAAAATACCGCTTCCAAAGCCAACTGTTCCATGGCTTCCAAGGCAGGGCGCAGATGTCCATAATGGGGTGGATCAAAGCTGCCACCCAGGATGCCGATACGGGTGGTCATTGGCGCAACTGACCATTGCCCAGGACGATATATTTTTGAGTGGTCAAACCTTCCAGACCCACCGGTCCGCGCACATGCAGTTTATCGGTAGAGATACCCATCTCTGCACCCAGACCAAATTCAAAACCATCGCTGAAACGGCTGGAGGCATTGACCATGACCGAGGAGGAGTCCACCTCACGCAAAAAGCGCATGGCGTGCTGATGGTTACGGGTGACGATCACATCGGTATGGCGCGAGGAGTGGGTTTCGATATGGTTGATAGCCTCATCCAGGGATGCGACGACCCGAATGGAGAGAATTGCATCCAGATATTCGGTATCCCAATCTTCCGCAACGGCGTCGCGTACTGGAAGGCTGGCTGGGAGTAATGAGCGGGTTTCCGGGCAGACACGCAATTCACAACCCGCCTGCGCCAATTGCTGACAGATCTCTGGGAGAAAGGCCGTGGCTACCGCCCGGTGCACCAGGAGAGTCTCTGTGGCATTGCACACGCCGGTACGCTGCATTTTACCGTTAAGAGTCAAAGCCAAGGCCATAGGCAGATCGGCATCGGCATCGATATAGGTATGACAAATGCCATCCAGATGTTTGATGACCGGAATATGGGATTCCGCGATGATACGGGCAATCAAATCCTTGCCGCCACGGGGAATGATCACATCCACATCTTCATCACAGCGCAACAGCTCACCGACGGCTGCCCGATCCGTGGTATCGATATATTGGATAGCGGTCATCGGTAAACCGGCGGCCTGTAGTCCCTCCATCAAACAGGCGCTGATGGCCCGATTGGAATAGTAGGCTTCGGATCCTCCTCGCAGAATTACGGCATTGCCCGATTTGACGCAGAGAGCGGCAGCATCAGCGGTGACATTGGGGCGCGATTCATAAATGACACCGATCACACCCAAGGGCACACGCATCCGACCGATCTGCAAGCCGTTGGGACGTATTTTCATGGAGGTGATCTCCCCAACCGGATCATCCAATGCGGCCACCTGGCGGACTCCATCGGCCATGGCGGCAATGCGGCTGGGGGTCAGACGGAGACGATCGATCAGTGCCGGGCTCAGACCGGCCTGTTCTGCTGCCTGCAGATCCCGGCTGTTTTGTGCTTGCAAAGAGTCACTCTGGGCCAACAGCCGTTCTGCCATGATCAAGAGGGCCTTGTTTTTCATCGCACCATCGGCCATTGCCAACAGACGTGCTGCCTGTCGCGCTTGTCTGGCCATTGCCGCTACATTCACCTGTTGGGAAGTTTCCATTGTGTTATACCTTTCCAAATATTAGGACAACGCCGCAGTGGTTTCGGCAGCAGATGTCTCCTCCAACAAGACCAGATTGTCGCGATGAATCACCTCTGCATCCCCGGCAAAGCCGAGAATGGATTCAAAGGCAGAGCTGTGCTGACCGCGAATCAACTGCAGATCACTGGCCTGATAATTGACAGATCCTTTGGCGATAGCCTGACCGTGTGGATCCAGGCAGAGTACGGCATCGCCACGAGCAAAGCGACCACGCACCTCGACAACTCCTTTGGCCAGCAAGCTTCCCCCCTTTTGCAGGGCGCGTGCAGCACCGGCATCGACAAGAATCTCTCCCTTACTCCAGCGGGCATTGGCAATCCAGGCTTTGTGGGCGCTGAGTGGGTTGCCATCGGCGAGAAAGAGGGTGCCGACTGGTCTGCTGAAGAGCTCTGTCACCGGATCGGGACGAAAGCCATTGGTCAACACGGTTTGACAGCCGCGCCGGGCTGCCATTTTGGCTGCTTTCAATTTGGTGGCCATCCCTCCCCGACCTACTGCCGAGCCAACGCCACCAGCCAATTTTTCCAGGGCGGGTGTGACCCGTTCCACCAATGGTAACGGTTTGGCCAGAGGGTTGTGTCGCGGATCGGCATCAAAAAAACCATCCACATCCGAGAGCAGAATCAACAAATCGGCGGCTACCAGATCGGCCACGTTGGCCGAAAGGGTATCGTTGTCACCAAACTGGATCTCTTCGACCATTACGGTATCGTTTTCATTGACCACTGGCACCAGCCCGAGCGAAGACAAGGTCCACAGGGTATCACGGGCATTGAGATAGCGACGCCGATTTTCCACATCGGCACGGGTGATCAAGACCTGACCCACGGCTACCCCATGGGCCGCAAAGGCTTGTTCATAGCAACGCATGACCAGGGGTTGTCCTGCCGCTGCGGCGGCCTGTTTTTCGCGCAGCGAGGCGGGAGGACGTTGCAGACCCAACAAGGGAGCTCCGGCTGCCACAGCCCCGGAGGTAACGATGATCACCTGCTTTCCTGCTTGGCGCAGACGCATAACTTCGTTGGCGCGTGCATTGACCCAACTCTGGCGCAACCCCTCCCCACCGGCAGTCAGCAGATTGGAGCCAATTTTAATGACCACCCGCTTTGCTGCACGCACCTGTTGCCAGCCATACTCCATGGGGCTGTTGCCATTATTTGACCCAGATGCACTCAACGCCATCTTCCTCGTCCTCCTCGCTCTCCTCCTCAGCCCAGGTTTCGCCTGCATTGCGGCCTGCGCGTGTGGGGGCATCGGCGAGAGCCAACGCTGCCTGTTTTTGTTCTGCTCGCAAGCGGCGCACCTCTTCTGCCACTGGATACAACCACTCTTGCACCCCTGCACCGGTGACTGCCGACAGCGTATGGCACCAATTTTTGCATGTTTTTCCTGCTTTTTGCCACTCTTTACGTCTCTGCATCATGGCTTTGCGCAGGCGTTTAAGAATTTTTTGTTGCTCCTCTTCTGGCAAGAGATCGGCTTTGCTCAGGAGGATCCAGCGTGGCTTGTTGGCTAAAATGGTAGAATAGGAGGCCAACTCATTTTCTATGGTATGGAGGTTGCTGACTGGATCGCTGCCATCCAGGGGCAAAGCCTCGACCAGATGGACCAACAGGGCGCAGCGTTCTACATGGCGCAAAAAGGTATGACCCAAACCATGGCCAGTGCTGGCACCGGCCACCAATCCAGGAATATCGGCAACCACAAAGCTGGAGGCTTCTGCCACCCGTACCACACCCAGGTTGGGAATCAAGGTGGTGAAGGGATAGTCAGCAATTTTGGGTCTGGCCGCAGAAATCACAGAAAGAAGGGTTGATTTTCCGGCGTTGGGCAAACCGATGAGGCCGACATCGGCCAGCAGTTTCAGCTCCAGACGCAGCCACAACTCTTGGCCTGATTCACCTGGCTGGCTGTAATGCGGAGAGCGATTGGTAGAGCTTTTGAAATGGACATTGCCCAGGCCGCCACGACCGCCGGCAGCCAGGATGGCTTGTTGTCCTGCCTGGATAAAATCGCAGAGGATAGTGCCATCGGCATCATTACGCACGACGGTACCGACGGGCACCGGTACCAGCAAGTCGGGTGCAGAACGACCAGTACGGCACTGTTTCATGCCGTTGGTTCCGCGTTTGGCTTGGAAATGTTGCTGATAACGGAAATCGATCAAGGTATTGAGGTGAGGATCGGCCACAAAGACGACATTGCCGCCGTGACCGCCATCCCCACCATCAGGACCACCCATGGGCACAAACTTTTCTCGGCGAAAAGTTGCCGCACCACTACCACCATCGCCTGAGCGGATAAAAATCTTGGCGTCATCCAAAAAGCGCATGGTAGCCGAACCGCGTCCGAAGCGAACTGCAAGGGGGTGAAAAGGGTACTGTTATCTGCTTAGACAGCGCCTGAATCGGCTGTCTCCTGTCCGACAGGCTGCACATTGACATATTTGCGGTTATTGCGTTGGGAAAAAACCACATGTCCACCCACCAGGGCAAACAGGGTATGATCCTTGCCCATGCCCACGCCGTCACCGGGATAGACTTGCGTTCCCCGCTGCCGGACGATGATATTGCCGGGAATAGCCAGCTCACCGCCAAACAGTTTGACACCCAAGCGCCGACCAGCGGAATCGCGTCCGTTGCGGGTACTTCCCGCTGCTTTTTTATGAGCCATTTGTCAACTCCCCCTGCTCTCAGGCTGCAGAACCTTCAATGTGAATACCGGTGATTTTCAGTTCGGTCAGATTCTGCCGGTGACCTTGTCGGCGGCGATAATTTTTGCGCCGCTGTTTTTTGAAAACCAAGATTTTTTTGTCGCGCATTTGCCGAACGATGATGCCATCGACTCGTGAACCGGCCACGGCGCTACCCACTTTCACCCCCTCTTCGCCGTCCACCAGCAGTACATCTTGCAAGGCGACTGCATCGCCCTGCTCACCGGGCAGAGTTTCGACGCGAATGAGATCGTTTACCGCCACTTTATATTGTTTTCCGCCTGTGCGGACTACCGCATACATCGTATTTGTCCTCCAATAAGACCAAAAAAACGGCCAAACCGCACCACTTGCTTTACCACCCAGGCCCGAGACTGGAGAGCTCAGTTGTGGGAAATCGTCTATTCTCACCAAAGCGACCGGCAAGTCAAGTAAAATCACGCAACAGGGTTAAAGTTTCGCACAATGGCAAACCGGCGACCCCGGAGCAGGAGCCTTCCATGCGTGCCACCAGGGCGGCCCCCGCCCCTTGAATGCCATAGGAACCGGCTTTGTCGAGAGGTTCTCCTGTCGCCACATAGGCGGCAATCTCTTGTGCGGACATTTGTTTGATCCAGACGCGGCTTTGTACCGTTTGTTGACGCAAACGTTGGCTGGAGGGTTGATAGAGAGCGATGGCGGTCAACACTTGGTGTTCCTGTCCGGCCAGTTGTTGCAACATCTGTGTGGCATGCTCGGCATCATCCGGTTTGCCCAACAGCTCGCCATTGAGCACGACGATGGTATCGGCGGCCAATATCAAATCATCATCTGGCATGGCCACAGCCTTGGCTTTGCTGATGGCCATGCGTTGCACATAATCGTAGAGATTTTCTTCTGGGAGTCGGCTTTCATCCAGGTGCGCTGGGCGTACCTCTGGTTCGATACCCACCTGACGCAAAAGTGATAAACGGCGTGGGGAGGCTGAGGCGAGGCAGATCTGGCGCGCTTCCGGGGTTTTGTGGAGAGAAGAAATTGATTTCATGATTTATTTTCCTTGATAGAACCGCTCAATACATTTTTTTTGGGCAGCGGTGAAAAAAATTCCCTGCCCTTACTGTTCAAGAAGACTTGACGCTTCCCAGGCAAGCTCCTTAATGTTCGTCGCAACCTTTGCCAATTTTCAAGGGTGCGTGTCATGCGCCCATTCGGGAACCGGACCGTGTCATCTGCTCATACTTCTGAAATTACTACTGATGCTGTTGCATCGGCGCCCTCTTTGGATACCGTTTCGGTTCTCAAGCAACTGCACGCTTTGATTGGCAGTGATTTGGCAGAGACCAACCGGATCATTGTCGAGCAACTGGATGCTCAGGTTGAGTTGATTCCCACTTTGGGATCGCATCTGATCAACAGTGGAGGCAAGCGTTTGCGTCCGATATTGACTCTGTTGACGGCGCACATGTTTGGCTACCAGGGCAGTGGCCATGCTTTGTTGGCGGCGGTGGTTGAATTTATCCACACGGCTACTTTGCTGCATGATGATGTTGTAGACAAATCGGAGCGTCGTCGTGGCACCTTGACTGCCAATGCCATATGGGGCAGCAAGGCACCGGTATTGGTGGGTGACTTTTTATTTTCGCGTTCGTTCCAGATGTTGGTAGCTAATGGTGATTTGCAAGTTTTGCGCATCATGGCTGATGCTTGTGCGGTGATCTCCGAGGGGGAGGTGATGCAGTTGGTGGTGAGCAATGATTTGGCCACCACGGAAGCGCAATATTTGGAGGTGGTATCGCGCAAGACGGCAACTTTGTTTGCGGCAGCGGCACGTTTGGGAGCAGTGGTGTGCGGACGTTCTGCTGAGGAAGAGAGATTATTGGGCAACTATGGTGAATATCTGGGCCGCGCTTTCCAGGTGATTGATGATGCACTGGATTATGCCTCTTCTAACGAAAAGCTGGGCAAATCGATTGGTGATGATTTTCTGGAGGGCAAGATCACCCTGCCGGTGATTCATGCCTTCATGCACGCGACGGAGGAGGAGCGGCAATTTTGGTCACGTTGTTTGGAGCAGAAAGAGTATGATGAGGATTCCTTGCAGCGGGCGATTGCTTTGATTCGGGAGCGCGGATCCTTGGACTATACGCTGGCTGTGGCACGTCGTCTGGCAGAGCAGGCCAAGGAGCAGTTGCTCCATTTTCCTCCCTCGGAAGCACGGGAGGCTTTGCTGTTGTTGGCAGATTTTTCTGTCAGTCGCAGTTTTTAGTGCTTTTGGATAATTTTTTTGCAAAATCTCTGGCGTTTTTTCGGTTAATCAGTATAATGGCAAATTTTCCGCTAGCGGGGTGTGGCTCAGCCTGGTAGAGCACTGCGTTCGGGACGCAGGGGTCGCTGGTTCGAATCCAGTCACCCCGACCAAAAAATCAAGAAGTTACGGCCACTCCCGAGGTGGCCGTTTTTGTTTCAGCAATCAAATAGCAATCATTTGGGAAAGATTCGCCCTTTCTGGTGCAGTGCATCGCCGACCAGGATTGATGCCCTTTCCCACCATCACAAGCCGACAATATGACGCGCCCCTCGGTTGCCCTCTGGCTGGTAGGAAGTAAATGCCGACCAGGATTGATTGCTCTTGCCTCCTTCTTCTTGTGCAGTGCCTGTGCTCATACTTTACCAACCGATCAACTATAATGCTTCATGCTGGCTCTCAGTGCGATTCTCAGGCTCGTTCTCATAGTGATCTGCAGGGTAGTGGCTTGAATGGCTGTAATGCGCTCTCGGTGCGTTCTGTTGGGGAGAAAATGGAAAACCCCCGGTTTACTTCGAGGGTTATGTCATGTCATCGTCGACAATGATCAATACTACTTGCTAATTATTGCTGTTGAGTGGATTTCACTGAATAATTCCTGCTTTGATGGGCTTCCATTTCCTGGCCATCTCCTGAGCTTGGGTAAGTTGAGTATGTGTCATTCGTCCGGCGGCATCGTCACGAAACTTGATAGCATATTCATCCCCTTTCGACGCAACAATATCATACCATATATAGGCTTGAAAGTAATCTATTGGAACACCTCGACCATTTGCGTATATGAAGCCAAGAGCTCTCTGTGCATGGTCGTCCCCCTGTTCAGCCGCTAAGCGATACCACTTCACAGCCTCATTGCCGTCCCGCAAAACGCCTTCGCCTCTTTCGTACATTTTGCCAAGGCTACACTGTGCATTGCAATCACCCTGTACCGCTTTGTGGAATATTAAGTCAAAGTGGTCCCAGGATAAGCATTCATCGGATGCAGAAGTATTCCTCGGAGCAAGAGCAAGAGCCAGTAGATTCCTAATGCCAAGCAGTAGTTTCTTGCATAAATAGTATGGGATGATGACTGGAAGGAAAACCACCCAAACTACAAACATAAAAATCCCGATTACCAATGAAATATTTTGCAGAAGAATCACCCCCAGCACGATTCCTAACGCAATTTCTATAATGAGCATTTCCTGTTCCCCTGTCTGTTAGATTGCTCCCTCGGCCATCCGCAGGCCAGTGTATCCTCCCTGTCATACGAAAGGCCAGCAATGATCAGTATACGCCTCTCAGCCAGGGTTTGCCTTGTGGAAATGGCTTTTACGGGTATTTATAACGCCTTGCAGATCTAAATAAAAGCACAGGCATGCAAGTTGGTGCCAGATCAATAGCCAAACGGGCAACTATAACACCCTAGCAGCGCTCACAGGAACGCACCTGGCTCGTTTCTTTTTTTTGCCAGGGTACACAGTAAACGCGCTCTCAGTGCGTTCTGTGCGTCGTAAATGCCCCCCAAGATTGCTCAAGGGGGTCCGGTTGCGGATCTGTCCGACCAGAGGTTAGCCGCTGGATTGCCTTTGTTCTTTTTGCGCCACTGCCAAAATATAGGAAATTTTCTTTGCGAGCAATGCCTGGTCATGCTCAACAGGTGCAGGTGCCGCCGGTTGCGCCGTCGGTGCCGATGGTCGATATGCCGGAACCCTTGCCCGGAGCATGGCCAGCAGCAGAGAATCCGAAAATCTCCGCACGTGCCCGACCAGTTGGCCACCCTGATAAACTGGCTGGTCAACGCCATGCACCCCCCGCCGGAACGCTTCGGATTCGATGGCATCACCGAACGCCTCAAGAGCGTCAGCCCACGCATGGGCAAATTCACTGTCTGCAGATTTTGAAGTGTACAGAACAACTCGGCTCAATCCAGCCTCTACCGCCGCTTTCGTGACGCAGCCAAGCCTTGCCAGTGCCCGCAAAAAGATTTGCCGCCGTCGTGCAGGAATGGCGGAAAGCCGTTTTTTCGTAAGGTTTTGTGTGGTCGCCATTGTCGCACCTCTGCTAATATTCCAACGAATTCAATGCTGTGCCATCAGTCTGAA
>NZ_RXIU01000128.1 GCF_004217665.1 Candidatus Magnetaquicoccus inordinatus
ACCGGGACAGGTTGAAAGCGTCGTTCCAGCGCTGCATCTTTCTCGACATGTTTGCGATATTCATCCAGAGTCGTGGCGCCAACACAGTGCAAATCGCCGCGTGCCAGAGCAGGTTTAAGCAGGTTGGAGGCATCCATGGCGCCATCGGTCCGCCCGGCACCCACCAGGGTGTGCATTTCGTCGATAAAGAGGATGATGCCACCTTCGGCTTTTTGCACCTCTTGCAGGACCGCTTTGAGGCGCTCTTCAAATTCGCCGCGATATTTGGCTCCTGCCAGCAGGGCTCCGATATCCAGGGCGACCAATCTTTTGTTGTGTAACGATTCCGGCACATCGGCGCGCACGATGCGTTGCGCCAAGCCTTCGGCAATGGCTGTTTTACCCACACCGGGTTCACCAATCAGCACCGGATTGTTTTTGGTGCGCCGGGAGAGTACCTGGATCGTGCGGCGGATCTCTTCATCGCGTCCGATTACCGGATCAATTTTTCCCTGCCGGGCCAGTTCAGTCAAATCGCGGGAATATTTTTCTAACGCCTGGAAGGTGCCTTCTGGATCCTGGGAGGTGACCCGTTGGGCACCACGTACCTGTTGCAGTGCGGCCAGAATCTTGTTTTCGGTGATGTGAAAGTCCCGAAACAGTCGTGCCAACTCGCTGTCGTTGCGGTTGTCTGCGGTCATGGCCAGCAGAAAATGTTCGGTGGAGATATATTCATCCTTGAGGGAGGTGGCTCTCTGTTCGGCATTCATGAACAGGACTTGCAGACGGCGGGAGGAGATCAGTTGATCGACTCCATCGACGCGGGGAAAGCGGTCGATTACCTTATCGACGGCAGTGAGCAGGGCCGAGTAGGCAATGCCCATTTTTTCCAGGATGGGACGGCTCAAGCCATCTTCTTGATTGAGCAGTGCGGAAAGCAGATGCTCCGGCTCCAATTGTTGATGGGCGCGGGCAGAAGCAATTTGCGCGGCGCTTTGCAAAGCCTGTTGCGATTTGGTGGTCAGACGCTCCTGGCGCATGGTTTTCTCCCAATAATAATTTCTGTTGGCAGCTCTGGGTATAGTGTGGCAACGAACGATAATGTGACTGCCTTGAAGTGATAAGTAGGGAGTGATTGCGGTTTGACAAGGGATGATTTGTCGATTGTCGCAGGGAGGGAGATACGCAGTGACTTGCAATAAGGTTGGGTTGCGCCTATGTTAGCAAGGCTTAATGGTAGAGGTTTGCTGTCAATTAGATCCTTTATTGGGGAGATTGTTATGTTAGACGCATATCGTCAGCACGTTGCCGAACGTGCCAAGGAGGGGGTTCCTCCCCTGCCGTTAACAGCGGCACAAACGGCCGATTTGACCAAACTGCTGCAAAATCCGCCGGCGGGCGAAGAGGCTTTGTTGGTGGATTTATTGGCCAATCAGGTGCCGCCAGGTGTGGATGATGCTTCCAAGGTGAAGGCGGCTTTCTTGGCGGATGTGGCCAAAGGAGCTATTGCCTGTTCCTTGATCAGCCGTCAGGAGGCAACTCGTCTGCTGGGTACGATGATCGGTGGCTATAATGTGGGACCGTTAATTGATCTTTTGGACGATGCAGAGTTGGCTGATACCGCAGTCGCATCGTTGTCCAATACCTTGATGATTTATGATTCGTTCAAAACAGTGGTCAACAAAGCCAAACAGAATGCCAAGGCCAAGCAGGTTTTGCAAAACTGGGCAGATGCCACCTGGTTTACCTCGCGTCCAAAGATGCCGGAACAGGTGACCGTAACAGTATTCAAGGTGCCGGGTGAGACCAATACCGATGATCTCTCCCCCGCATCAGAGGCATGGAGCCGTCCCGATGTGCCGGTGCATGCCAAATCGATGTTGATCAACCGCAAACCGGGCTCTTTGGAAGAGCTGGCCGAGTTGAAAAAGAAGGGGCATCCTCTGGCCTATGTCGGTGATGTGGTGGGTACCGGTTCCTCGCGCAAATCAGCGGCCAATTCGATGATCTGGCATATTGGTGAGGATATTCCTTTTGTGCCAGCCAAACGCACCGGCGGTGTGGTGATTGGCAGCAGCATTGCGCCGATCTTTTTTAATACGGCAGAAGATTCTGGCATGTTGCCGATTCAGTGCCCGGTGGGCGAGCTCAACAGTGGTGATGTGATCACCATTGATACCCGGAGCGGCACCATTACCCGTGAGGGTCAGGTGGTGAGCAGCTTTACGCTGCAACCTTCGACCTTGGCCGATGAATTTCAGGCTGGTGGACGGGTCAACCTGATTGTAGGACGTAAATTGACAGCAGAGGCTCGTGAAGTGTTGGGTCTGCCCGCGTCAACCTTGTTCCAACAGGTGGAAAATCCGCTGGATAGCGGAAATGGGTATACGCTGGCGCAAAAGATGGTGGGTAAATCGGTTGGTTTGTCTGGGGTGCGCCCGGGTACCTATTGTGAGCCCAAGATGACCACGGTGGGATCACAGGATACCACAGGTCCGATGACGCGCGATGAGATCAAGGAGCTGGCTTGCTTAGGCTTTTCGGCAGATCTGGTTTTGCAGAGCTTTTGCCATACTGCAGCCTATCCCAAGGCAGTGGATATTAAAACCCATCAGACCCTGGGTAAATTTTTTGAGGATCGGGGTGGCGTGGCCTTGCATCCGGGTGATGGGGTGATTCACTCCTGGTTGAACCGTTTTTGTCTGCCCGATACGGTGGGTACTGGTGGGGATTCCCATACCCGTTTTCCGATTGGCATCTCTTTCCCGGCAGGATCGGGTTTGGTCGCTTTTGCTGCGGCAACTGGCGCCATGCCGTTGGTGATGCCGGAGTCGGTGTTGGTTCGTTTTACCGGACGGATGCAGCCGGGGATTACCTTGCGTGATCTGGTCAATGCCATTCCCTATGTGGCGATTCAACGCGGTTTAATGACGGTAGCCAAGGCCGGCAAGAAAAATATTTTTTCTGGACGGATTTTGGAGATCGAAGGTTTGCCGCAGTTGAAGGTGGAGCAGGCGTTTGAATTGGCTGATGCCTCGGCAGAGCGTTCCGCCGCCGCTTGTGCGGTGCAACTGGATCAGGAGCCGGTGATCGAATTTTTGCGTTCCAACGTGGTCTTGTTGAAAAACATGATCAAACGGGGATACAAAGATGCAGCCGCTTTGCAACGGCGGATTGATGCCATGGAGGCCTGGTTGGCCAATCCGACCCTACTCAAAGCCGACTCGGATGCAGAATATGCTGCGGTTGTGGAGATCAATCTGGATGAGATCAAGGAGCCGATTTTGGCCTGCCCGAATGATCCAGATGATGTCAAGCTGCTTTCTGAGGTGGCTGGGACGACGATCAACGAGGTCTTTTTGGGCTCGTGCATGACCAATATTGGTCATTTTCGTGCGGCATCGCGCATTCTGGACGGACAGGCGGCAGTTCCTGGCCGTTTGTGGATTGCACCGCCGACCCGGATGGATGAGCGGCAGTTGATGGATGAGGGGGTGTACAGCATTTTTGGTAAAGCCGGGGCCCGTACCGAGGTGCCGGGATGCTCTTTGTGCATGGGTAACCAGGCGCGGGTGGCCGATAATGCCGTGGTCTATTCCACCTCAACCCGCAATTTTGACAATCGGATGGGTAAAGGGGCCCAGGTCTTTTTGGGTTCAGCAGAGTTGGGTGCAGTAGCCTCTTTGTTGGGTCGTTTGCCAACCGTGGAAGAGTATATGAAACATATGGCGGAGAAAGTGGATCCCAAAGCGGGCGATACCTACCGTTATTTAAATTTTGATCAGATTCCCAATTATGAAAATTCGGGTCTGGTAGCGTAGCAGTGATGAGGGGGGCGCAAGCCCCCCTCATTATATCTGGAGTGCCCAGAGCAGGTTGGTTGCCGGAGCCACTGCCGTCAGGCTTCAGGTGAGGATAGGCAGTACGGTATCACGCAGACAGTGCATATCATCACGGTTTGGATAGTCGGTATTATAGTGCAAGCCGCGACTCTCTTTACGGTGGATGGCCGAACGGATGATCAGGGAGGCGATCAAGGCGATATTGCGCAACTCAATCAAGTTTTGTGTGATTTGGCAATCCCAGTAATATTCATTGATCTCCTGTTGCAACAACTCAATACGATGGCGTGCTCTGGCAAGGCGGCGGTTGCTGCGCACGATGCCGACATAATTGCCCATAAAGCGGCGAATTTCATCCCAGTTGTGCGTAATCAATACCTCTTCGCCGCATTGGCCATCCGTACCAAAGCTGTCCCATGGGGGTAGTGTAGGTTGGGTGACACGGGGGCGTTCGCGGATTTGTGTCAGAATGGTGTTGGCAGTGGCATCGGCGAAGACCAAACATTCGAGGATGCTGTTGGAGGCCAAACGGTTTGCGCCATGCAGGCCGGTATGGCTGACTTCACCGATGGCAAAGAGGCCATCCAGATCGGTCCGACCATCCAGACCGGTGACCACGCCACCACAGGTATAGTGGGCGGCAGGTACGACAGGAATGGGCTCTTTATCGATGGCAATACCAAAGGTGGCACATTTGGCCATGATGGTGGGAAAATGCTCTTCGATGAAGGAGCGTCCTTTGAAGGAGATGTCGAGAAAGACACAATCGTCGCCGGTCCGTTTCATTTCATAGTCTATGGATTGGGCAACGATGTCGCGAGGCGCCAGTTCGGCATCGGGATGGTGATGGGGCATAAAGCGGGTGCCATCTTGGCGCAATAAAATTCCCCCTTCGCCGCGAACAGCTTCCGAGATGAGAAAATTTTTGGCGCTGGGGTGGTAGAGGCAGGTGGGATGGAACTGCATAAACTCCATATTGGCCACCCGACAGCCAGCCCGATAGGCCATGGCGATGCCATCACCGGTTGCGGTATCCGGGTTGGAGGTGTAGAGGTAGACCTTGCCAGCGCCCCCGGTAGCCAGGATGGTAAAGCGTGCCTGATAGGTGATGACGCGACTGGTGGGGATGTCCAGGACATAGGCGCCAAAGCAGCGATTGGGTTGTCCGGGAACAAAACGGCCAATTTTATGGGCAGTAATCAGATCGATGGCAATCTGATCTTGATACATGCGAATATTGGGATGTTGGCTGACTCTTTCCAGGAGGGTGGCCATCACCGCCTTGCCGGTAGCGTCGGCGGTGTGGATTACCCGGCGGGCAGAGTGTCCCCCTTCGCGCGTCAGGTGGTAGCCGCCATCCTCATCTCTGGTGAAAGCAACACCAATATCAATCAGGCGGCGAATCGATTTGGCGCCATTGCCGACTACGAAGCGCACGGTTTCCGGGTGGCAAAGTCCGGCTCCGGCAACCAAGGTATCTTCAATATGCGCTTCCAGTTGGTCATCAGGATCCAGGACGGCAGCGATGCCGCCTTGGGCATATTGGCTGTTTGATTCACCAGCTTCTGTTTTGGTAAGCAGGATAACGGAGCCGTTTCCAGCCAGGCGCAGGGCCAGGTCCAGACCGGCAATACCGCCGCCAAGGATCAAAAAATCAGCAGAAAGCAGGCGCTCTTCGGGAGAATTGACAATCATTGTGTATCCGTAGGCAAATTCATGATAGAGTGAGTCAAAGTTTGAGAGAGTATGGTACGCTGTGATCCTTATTTTAGGCCAGTCTTTTTTTTATGAACATTTTAGGGAAAAATGGGGTCTGTGCTGATGGAGGAGAGGCATGCAGGCGAGGTAAGCGGCGAAGAAAAAAAGGCAACTGTCAAAAATCATGATCAGATTTTAATTGACCGGGTATTAACCGGAGATCAAAAGGCCTTTGAGTTGCTGGTGCGGCAGTATCAGGGCAAAGTGTCGGCGGTTGTTTCGCGTTATGTGGATGATCCAGACAAGGTACGCGATTTGGTGCAGGAGACCTGGATAAAAGCCTATCGGGCATTGCCGGGGTTTCGAGGAGAATCCACTTTTTTTACCTGGTTGTACCGAATCGCCACGAATGTTACCAAAAACCACTGGTTGGCAGCAGGGAAGACCATTTCCATCAGTGAGTTGGAGGAGGATATTGAGGGAGAGTATGTTCTGCCTCAATTACAAGATCATGAAACACCGGAAAGGCAATTATTGCGTAAAGAGATGATGGAAAACGTACAGGCGGCCATAGATTCCTTGGTTCCCAGTATGAAAAAGGCTATCCTGCTACGGGATGTGCAGGGGCTTTCCTATGAAGAGATAGCAGAGGTTTTGGATTGTCCGGTAGGTACTGTTCGGTCGCGCATTTTTAGAGGACGGCAGGAGATTGCCAATCGGATGCGCAGTTATTTGGGTGAACGCGGTCGTAGTCGTGTGTCGGGTAATGTTTCCAGTGTGGTGTCGGCATAATAAGGGTGGAGGAATAAAGATGGCTTGTAATCCGGAATTGGTTTCAGCATTTTTGGATGGCGAGTTGGAGACAGTAATCCTGCATCCTGTGGTGGCGCATTTGCTGAAATGCGACCACTGTTGTCAAACCATGGGATGGTTGGCACAGGTGAAGGATGGAATAGGGGGATATTTGTGGCAGGATGGTGAGGATATGACGCAATCGATCATGGGGGCAATTCGCAACGAGAAGGTCTATTCTGTGCATGCTGGCCTGTTTGATCGTTTGCGTCGTTTTGGTGTTCCGGCAGTGATGATTGCCACAGCACTCTCTGCATTGCCGAATGGGGAAGGGGTGGAACCAGCGGTTGAACAAGTGGAGATCTCCTTTATATCCCATGTCGCAGGTTTGTCTGGCGGGGAAGAGTAAAAGAATTGGTGAGGAGAGAAAGGGATGTTACGGGAAGAGGGCGTTGTGGTGGCGGTAGAGGGTGAATATGCAATTGTTGCCAACCAGCGCCGTGGAGGCTGTGGAGGGTGTCATGCCGAAGCAAGTTGTGGTGCCCTGTCTGCTGGTTCAGGGCGGCAGAGTGTAGGTATCCGTGCCCGCAATCCGTTGCATGCCGAAGTAGGAGAAAGGGTGGTTTTGGAAATTGCCGAAGGAGCGATGCTCAGAGCCTCTTTTTTGGTTTATGGGCTGCCGATTTTGGCGCTGGTTTTGGTGGGGGTGGTTGCGCGCTCCCTGGCGCGGGCCTGGGGGATTGGGGATAGTGAGAGTGTGGGGGCGTTGGCCGGATTGCTGGCTTTGGCCGGCACCTTTTATGGGCTCTATCTCTACAATCAACGCATTGAAAATGATGAGCGCCATCAACCGGTTATTGCCCGTGTTTTGAGCTCCGTTGCTGGACATGCCGGGGTCTGTTCCTGAGAGTGGTAGGGAGTGGTTGTCTATTTTATTGCTGGAGATGAAAAGAAGATGGAAAGATGCAAAATGTGGCATGGCAAGGGTCATTGGTTGCCGGGATTGTTTGCTCTGTTGACAGGTTTGCTCTGTGCAGTGGCTGGTGTGGTTGAGGCATCCACTCTACCGGATTTGGTTCCTTTGGTGAAGCGGTTGAAGCCGGTAGTGGTCAATATCAGCACCACACACAATCCTCCGGCGGCCCAGAAGGGGGGGAAGAATCCTTTTCCCGAAGGTTTTAGCAATCGTCCGCTGGATGAGCTGTTTCGTCGGTTTTTTGATCAGATGCCGCAGGAGTCACAAAAATCAAACTCATTGGGTTCCGGTGTGATCGTGGATGCGGCTGGCTATATTTTAACCAACAACCATGTCATCGCCGATGCCGATAACATACAGGTGCGTTTGACCGATGATCGGGAGTTTAATGCCAAGGTGGTCGGTAAAGACAGTAAAACCGATCTGGCGTTGATTCGTATCGAGGGGGCGGGAACCTTGCCGGTGGCCCAGTTGGGTGATTCCGACCGGGCTGATGTGGGCTCCTGGGTGATTGCCATTGGTAATCCTTTTGGTTTGGAGGCGACGGTCACCTCTGGAATCATCTCCGCCAAAGGGCGACATATCGGCAGTGGTCCCTATGATAATTTTTTGCAGACCGATGCAGCAATTAATCCCGGCAATTCGGGTGGTCCTCTGTTTAATTTGGATGGGGCGGTCATCGGTATCAACACGGCTATTTTTTCCCGCTCGGGCGGGAATATGGGTATTGGTTTTGCCATTCCGATCAACATGGCCAAATCGGTCATGGAGCAGCTCAAGTCGCATGGACGGGTGACCAGAGGCTGGTTGGGTGTGCGTATTCAATCGGTTACCCATGAGTTGGCCAAGGCGCTCAGTTTGGATAAACGTTATGGAGCCTTGGTGGCCAGTGTGGAATCGGGAAGTCCGGCATCTGCAGCAGGAATTCAACCGGGCGATGTGGTGATTCGTTTTGATGGTCGTGATGTGGGGCAGATGAATGAGTTGCCGGCTATTGTCGCCGAGACTCCCATCGGTAAAAAAGTGCGCATCGATTTGATTCGCGATGGCAAAGCCATCTCTCTGGATGTGGTGGTTGCCGAATTGAAAGAGAAAGCTGCGGAGGTGGCGAGCAGCTCTGACAAGGCAGATGCCTCTTCTTTTGGGGCCAGTGTGCGTTCTTTGACTCCAGAGTTGCGTGAGCAGTTGGAGTTGGAGGAGTCGGTGCGCGGTGTGGTGATTACCGCAGTAGAGCCGGGAAGCAGTGCTGCCAATGCTGGTTTGCGGGCCAAGGATGTCATCGCAGAGATCAATCGGAAACCGATTCGTGATGTGGCTGATTTTCGTCGGGCTTTGCAAAATGCCAAAACAGGGGATGCGTTGTTGATCCTGTTGTTTCGCGGGGGTGAACCGCTCTATCTGGCGGTACAATTGGCAGATTCAGGAAAATAGTTGCCGATGTTTAAGGATTCTTGAATACGTAGGACAAACGGGTTAAAATTCCGGGTTTGGATGAAGCCAGGGGTGGCATAAGGCGGGTGGGCAAAAAAAACCCGTTACAGCCGAGGTCGCAAGAATTTGGTGAGGAGGAGTCAGGTTTCGTGAGGATTGATGTTTATGACAATAACGTGGATCAAGCGATCCGGGTTCTGAAAAAAAAGATGATCCGGGAAGGCATGTTCCGGGAGATGAAAAAGCGTAAATTTTTTGAGAAGCCGTCTGAACGCAAACGGCGCAAAAAGGCGGAAGCGGTGCGTCGCTTGCGTAAAAAAATGCGTCGTTCCGTGGCTGGTCCAGGTTAAACGTTTGCCAATACAGGCCGGAGAGCTTGTGAAAAATGGTCGCGAGCAAGCATATGGGCAAGGCGCAGGCGAATGAGCGACGAGACATATCAAGCTAGGCGAGGAGCGAATGAGCCTGCAACGCAGCCCATGGGCTGCACTGTAGATTTATTCACAAGCTCGGAGTGGAACTTGTGACAGCCAAAGAGAGTACTGCGGTTGAAGCACAATTTTCTGCTCGGGATGTGCACGCGCGAAAGCAGGGATAAAGCAGAGGGGAAGTGGCTGTGGTCCGCTCCATTGGCCTCTGTGGGCAGGAGTCGAGACCGTCCGACAGATGCGTATGCTGGATAGGGTTGGTTGAGGAGGCTTTTATGTCACAGTTGCTGCAACCTAAAGAGTGGAAACAGTTTGTCAAACCGGGGGACCGTATTTTTATCGGTTCCGGTCCCGGTTGTCCGCATGCGCTGGTGCGCAGTTTGTTGGACCGGGTACACTCGAAGCATTTTTATGATCTGGAGTTTGTGCACATTTTGACTCTGGGAGAGGCACCTTGGCTTGATCCCCGCTATCGTGATTCGGTACGGGTCAATGCCTTGTTTCTTGGGGAAGAGACGCGCAAGGCGGTGCAAAAGGGGGAGGCCGATTATACCCCCTGTTTCCTCTCCGAAGTGCCCTCCCTGTTTACCGGGGGGGTGCTTCCGATTGATGTTGCTTTGGTACAATTGTCCCCACCGGATGAGGAGGGCTATTGTTCCTTAGGTCTCACAGTAGACATTGTGCGTGCGGCGATTGAGTCGGCCCGTTATGTGGTGGCGCAGATCAATCCCAATATGCCACGTACCCATGGCAATACCCGTATCTCCATGGATGAAGTGGATGCCTACATGGAGATTCCGGCTCCCCTGACCGAACTGCCCAAAGCCAAGATGAACAAAGAGACCGAACGTATCGGTCAATATGTGGCCATGCTGGTAGAGGATGGGGCCACTTTGCAAATGGGTATCGGCAAGATACCCGATGCGGTTTTGCGGGCGCTGCGCCATCATAAAAATTTGGGTGTGCATACCGAAATGTTTAGCGATGGCTTGATGCAGTTGATGCAAAGCGGTGTGGTAGACAACTCGCGCAAGGCCATTCACACCGGTAAAACGGTGACCTCGTTTTGCATGGGTTCCAAGGCGCTGTATGATTTTGTCAACAACAATCCCCTGATT
>NZ_RXIU01000129.1 GCF_004217665.1 Candidatus Magnetaquicoccus inordinatus
AAAAAGGCGCGCCAATCCGCACAGCTTGCTTCCATTAGCCGCGCCGCGCCGACGCAAAAAGCGCGTCGGCTTGTTGTGAAAGGCGCGCCAAAGGCAAAAGATTTAAAAACAAAATCCCAGGGATTCCATCCCTGGACCCGGCCAGGGAGGTGCCCTCCCTGGACCCGCAGTTGATTTGGGTGGTAGATAGTTACCCCTAATAATCCATTTTCCAGTTCATGCCGATGCCGCTTTTGTTGGTTTCGTCCATTTCGGTCTGCACAACCACATTCGGCATCAACTCCAATTCGACCGATACCTTGCCACTGCCCTGTTTGACCCCTCGTTCCACACCCAACAACAGATTTTCCCCTAAATATTTTCCTGCCTTGACCGAACCACCCTCCGCACTCTCACCGCCAAACTCCAGCCGATCAATGCCCAGACTGTCTCGCGCTTTACCCAACAATCCTGGCCCACCGGTGCGTAATTTTTCCACTGCAACCGCCAAACCAACCGCTTGTGCTGGAGTCAATTGCTGTCGGTTGCTGTTAAAAAGAATGCGCGCCAACAGCTCATCCTGAGGCAGTTCGGGATCACTGCCCAAGGTCAGCGAGGGATTAAAAGCAGGCCCTTGCAGACGCAAAACAGCCACCATACCACCACTGTTGCGCGATTCTGCCTCCAAATCCAGATGGGGTTGTGGTGGCGAGGCACCATCAAAAGAGATGATCCCTTTGCGCAAGTCAAACCGTTGATCCAAAAACTCAAAAAATCCACGTCGCACCACAATGCGTCCATCCAGACGCGGATCTCCCACCATGCCACGTACCGCCAAATCACCATGCCACTCCGATTCCAGACCGCGACCGCGTAAAAAGACCCGACTCGGCAGGTGCAACAGCAGATCCAAGGTCACAGGAGTGGCAGAGTTGCCCTTGAGCTGCTGCACCGTGGCCACATGCAATCCATTGCGAATTTCACTATCCACACTCACTGTCTGAATATCCAGCGATTCACTATCGGCCAGATACAACAACACCTCATTTCCGGTAAGTTCACCTGAAATTGCCAGTTGCTGGCGATTGCCTTGCAGATCAAGAACACCATGCACCGTCGCTTGCCAATCATCACGACGCACCAACATGCTTTTTTCGATTGTCGCCTGCAGATGAAACGGCAACTGCTTCTGCCAAGCCAAAGAGAGTTGCCCAGTGGCAGAAATTCGCCCTTGTCCGCCATCGTTGGCTTCCAGACGATCTATGGTGAATGTCTCGCCCTGGGCACGCACATCCAGATGAATATTTTTCAGCAGAGTACCCAGCGAGCCATTTTCATAGCTGCCGTCACGCATCACAATTGTCCCATTGACCTCTGGTGCCGCCACCGTTCCTGCCAATTGCAGATCTATCTTAAGCAGACCATCCAATTTTTGGCTGTCCATCAAACCCGGAGCCGCCATCAACGCAAATTGTGCCAACTGGGCATCCGCCTGCAATTTGCCCCCAATTGCTCCCGTCTCTGCAAAGGAGAGCTGCCAGGGCACAAAACTCAAGCGCACAGGCAACAGCAGATGGGCAGTCACAGGATGCGAGGTCAAATCCTGTAATGAAAGTTGCCCATTGACTATCCCTTTTTCCAGGCGCATGGTCGCCTGCAGGGTGGCCGGAGGAACCGCTTCCAAAGCTGGTTCTTTTATGTGAATTTTATCCAAAAACAGGGATAGCTCCCCTTCCGGTTGGCTGGAACTGCCGCTCACACGCCAGCGGGCGCGTGCCGTTCCTTGCAGTTGGGGACCACCAACACGCTGCACCAAACTCAAAGGCAAACGCAGCTCGCCCTCCATATCCACCTTCTGCGCATCAAAATGCAGATGCGTTTGTAAACGAGCCGGTCCATAGCCCAGTGACAACCCCTGCAACTGCAAATGCGCCAACCCCTTTTTGCCGCGACGTTGTTCGGGAGTAAGGGTCAATTGCGCGGTTTCGTTCAACTGCAGCGTATCGGCACCAATATGGCCAGAGAGATGGTGTAACGTGCCGTGGATAACCCCTTTGTCATCCATCTGCACCTTGCTTTGCAACTCCCAGGCAAGTGGCTCTTGTTTGATCGGTTTCAGGGCCGGACGACTGACCGGTAACGGCAAGGGGCTGTGCAACTCATCCATAGCGCTCAGTCGCAACATCCCAGAACCACTGGAGTGGATCTGCAGGGCACGACGCTGACCACTTACACTCAAACTGGCAGAACGCAACTGCAAATTGCCCCACTGCAGCTTGTTGATTTTGCCATCGATGCGTCCACGCATCTCGCCCCACAAATCCTGTATATCAGCCTTGATGGTGGCCTTATCCAACATGCCAAAGCTGCCACGCACCACATGTCCTTCCCCGTTGGCCTGCAGATGCTGTTGTCCTCCCTGACCCTGCCACTGCAACTGCATGGCCACCGCCCCTTCCCAATCGGCGGGGGGCTGCACACTATCCAAAGAGAGCCAACGCAACCATGCACCAGGAGTATTGCTGCTGCCTTGCCAACGTCCGTTGGCGATACGTCGCTGCAGATCCACCTGCCAAGAGTCACTGCTCAATTGACCACCAGGCCAAGCCAGTTTGAGATCACTCAACTGCAAGAGAGAGCCTTCCAGACGATACCCAGTGGAAAAGGGGAGTGTCTGTTGCTCCAGACCTGGCAAAATTGCTTTGATCACTCCTCGCGGAGCCGGATGCCAACTCTCTACACTCCCCGACAGATGGGGTTGCGGCCACTGCCAGGAGGCAATTTGCCACTCTGTTCCTTGTAGCGTCCACTGCAAACGCGGCGCGGTCAATGGACCCTCCCACTGCAGATCCGCCCGCAAATCGCCCTGCCAATCCAGAGCGGCCTGCCTGGTCCAGGAGGCCAGATGGGCGCTCTGCCACTGCATCTTTCCGCTTTGTTGTTGACCGGCAGCATCCCCTTGTAACGCACCTTTGCCCTGCAGATGGGCTCCTTGCACCTGCAGGTCATCCACTCGCCAACCTCTGCTGCCATGCCACTGCCAGCGCGCTTGGGTATGCACCCGCTCACCCAACAACGCCTGCACACCTACAGGCAATCCGTGCAGGTGATGCAGTGCACCATCCATGGAGATGTGCAACTGCTGCCCGCTCGCCTGTTGTCCCTGTTCGGCAGCAGCCAAATGCCACTCCCCGGACCACTCCCCCTCCCCTTGCCAGTGCGCCCAATCGGCTTGCCATCTCTGCACCCATTTTTCCAGATGCCGACTCTGCAGTTGCCACTTGCCCTCTCCACGCAGATTGCCCAAATGCAGTTTACCCTGCAAAGTGGCGGCAGTACTGGCATCATCGATGTGCAACTCTGTCAGAAAAAGCTCTCTCCCCTCCCCGCGCTGCAGCTTGCTCGACCACTGCAAAGGCTCATGATTCCAGACAGGACCATTCTGCCAACGCAGCTCCGTGATCACACCCTGGCCTTGCCAGAATCGGGGCAATGGCTGCTCCCACTCCCCTTGCCAATGCGCAGTCATATGGGCCGCGTGCCAGTCGGCGACCGTGAGTTGGTTGGCCTGCGCAAGCAGTTGCCACTCTGCCCGTGGCCAGGTTCCCTGTACAGTGAGATCGACCTCTCCCGCTCCCGCAAGCTCCCGACCCAACAATTTGCTTAAAGGTTGCAGTTGTGGCATCTGCCAATGCAGATTGGCCTGTATCTGTTGACTCTTGCCATCCCAGCTTCCTTCCCCCCGTCCCTGCACTGTTGGAGCCTGCATCTGCAGATTTTTGAGCTGCCATTTTTGTTCCGGCAAACCAACCAGCATGCCATCGATATGCAGCAGCAGCCGTTCGGGAGGCGGTGCAGAATCCAGTTTTGCTTCCTTGGATAGAGGGGTCAATGCGCGTGCCCATTCAGTGCCTAAAAATGTGCTTTCTCCACTGATCTGACCAGTAAAGCGCCAGTGCGGATCTCCCTCCTCGGCATGATTGCTGATCCTCCCTTGCAGCGCTGCCACCCCCTCCACCTGTAGAGTCAACTCTCCTTGCCAAGTGGACAACGCTCCTTGACCCTCCAGATGTACCGCCACCCCTTTGGCAGCACGGATACCACTCCACGCCGCCAACCAACCGCTGCGTTCTTGACCTTCGACACGCAAGAAGAGCTCAGGAGGATGTTCTGCTGTTTGGCCATGGGTCAAATGTGCCTGCAGTTGCAAACGGCTCTCTCCGGCATCCAGTGGCTGCAGTTGCAGATGGGCTTGCCATTGTCGGTTGCCTGCTGCTGCAGCATCATCAGTCATGATATGGCGCAGGGAGCCATCGACGGCAAAACCTGCTGTTTGTTGCTCTGCCTGCCCATCGATCAACAGCAAGGGAATAGAGAGGTGATCGATCAACAGGGGAGGAAGATGTTGCAAAAAGGACCATACAGAGAGTTTGGCAACCGATCCCTGTTTGTTGTTGGCAGAGCTCTGGACAGTTGGCGCGGGACCACCTTGTTGCCAATGCAAGCGGTTGGCTTGCACTTGCTGAAAACGCAAGCGGCCTTGCACCATCTCCTGCCAGGACCAGTGCAGACGGAGCTGATCCACCTGCAGACGGTTGCCTTGACCATCCTGCCAATGCAAGCCTGCCAATTCGATTTCCCAAGGAAGACGACCACGCAACTGCTGCAGTTGCAGTTGCTGCTCTGTACCACTCCACATTTCCTGCAGCAGTTGGGCGAGAAGATCCTGAAAGGCTTCCTGTTGCACAGCGAACAACAGAGCAGAGAGTGTCAATACACAAAAAACAAACAAAAAGAGCAACAGACGGCTGAGTGTACGCACCCTCTGCATCACCCTGCTTGCTGTCCCATGCGGGAGTGGCGTGACGGCATCTGCAGGTGTGGCGCTCTCCGGCACAGGGTCAACCATGGTGTCGATCCCTGCAGGAAGCACAAGAAAAACAAGCCAACGGCTGACCGGAAGAGAGAGATCTGCTCATGCTTAAAATGCTTGTCCAATGCTCACATAGAGTTGATACGCATCATCAATACCGGCGCGGCGATGCAAAGGCATGCCAATATCCAGACGAAGCGGTCCGATTGGCGTCTTATAACGCACACCCCCTCCGGCACCCAACAGAATCGACTCATCCAAACTGGGCGAGTTGCCCACAAAAGAGCGTCCCCCATCCAAAAAGGCCACCAGGCCGACCGATTCACTGACCTGCAAACGGCTTTCGGTTGAAAATTCCACCATGGAACGCCCCCCAAGAGGTTTTTTATTGCGATCCACCTCACCGGCCATTTGAAAACCATAGCCACGCAAAGATCCACTCCCACCGGCAAAAAATCGTTCATCTGCCGGTACCGCTTCCCGGCCAGTTCCCGAAAGAGTGCCGGCGCTTACCCGCCCAGCCAAAACCATTTTTGGACTGTTCATCAAGGGATAATAGAGACGATATTGACCACCAATCTTGCCAAACCAGACCCCGGTACCCAAAGTGTCGAGAATACCCGCCCCATATAAATTCATATACCAGCCATGGGAGGGATCCAACAGATTATCCCGCCGATCCCAAATCAATTTGACCGGGGTAGAGATCAATCCAAACAGGCGTTCCTGCTGGCTGCCAGTGCGATCTTTCTCATCGGCCAGACGATAACCAAGGCCATAAGAGAGATCAATCTGTGGTGCCAGAGGAAAGGAGAGGCCACCCTCCACACCAAAGGAGTCTTTATGGAATGCTTCGGTATCCTCCTTGTCCAGAATGGCAGAAAGCAAGAGTTTTTGCTGCAATTGAAGAAAATCAGGTTTGGTCAGGCTGCTCTCCAGACGATATTGGTTGAGTGCCGCCTGCCCTTTGATCTGCAAAAGCTCTCCCGCAGCAAACAGGTTACGGTGTTCCCAGTTGGCAGCAATTCTGGCGCCAGTACCGGTACTATAGCCAAGACCGCTACTGATGGAGCGATGTTTGCGTTGAGACAATTCGGCAGTCACAGGATGCGTCCCTGTCTCATCGGCGGCAGGGGCAATACGCAGTTGCACACCGTTGAACAGACCGGTTGCCAACAAAGCTCGTTGTGCCTCTGCGATATGCTGTGGATGATAGAGCAACGGGGCGGTCGGTGCAGCAGGAGTGGCCCAGGAGATGCGTTTGTAGAGATAATCGCTGGAGATGCCTTCGTTGCCTTGCAGAGTCAGTGCTCCCAGAATGACCCGAGGACCAATTTCGATGCGCAAGGTGACATCCACACTTTGTTGATCATGATCGACCACGATGTGGCGTTTGGCCAATGTGGCAAAGGCAAAGCCCTGCTTTTTGGCGGCCTGCAACAAACGCTCTTCTGCATCGAGAATATGGCGAGAAATTGCTTCGCCACCGGGTTCCAGCTCCAATTCACGCGGCTCCGGAGTGGCAAAGAGGGAAAATCCTTCGGCAAGCTCCTGTTCCATCTGTTCCGCATGCAGAGCAGAGGGCAAAACTTGCGCCTGCAGCACTTCAATATGCACTTGGCCGAGCCGATAGAGCGGACCACTATCGATCCACAGAGTGACCAGGGCGGGAGTTTCGGTTACATCCACATCTGAGCTCACCTGAGCGGCAAAATAGCCACGCGATTGCAAGGCTCCGGTGAGTACAGCATGGTCCTTGCGGGCACGTCGCAACAAAATAAACCGACTGCCGGGCAAGTTGTTTTTTTCCTGATGGCAAAGGCTGGCCGCTCGCAATATCGGTTGCAGATACTCTTGTTCCTCTGTCAAGCCCTTGAACAGTACCTCATAGGCAATAGCCTCCTCACCTGCCCAGGCAGCAACCGTGCCCCAGATCAAGCAGCACAACCAGCCACCATACAACCATGCAAATTGTCGTTTCGTCACCTTGTCAACACTGCCCCACGGTTGCCGATTGCTTGATCATTTTCTTGTCGCCTCTTCCTTGCCAGTGCCATGATCATACCTTTTCTCGCTGCTTGATTTGGTGTACACCAAGCCATCACGCGGGCTCTCTCCTGACCACTCTGGCAACACTCATTAACGTAACAAACAGAGGGGCTAAAAACAAGCGTTGCAGAACACTTGTTGAAACTGCAGAGGGTTTTTCCTGGTCGTGAAATAGGAATGAACAGCGAAGCAGGCGCTTTTGCCATGGAGACAATCCATTTTGATCTTATTGTGGTAGGAGGTGGCGCTGCCGGTTTGGCGGCAGCCTGTCACGCACAAATTTGCGCCAAACGAGCCGGAAAGGTGCTTTCAATCGGTTTGCTGGAAAAAGGAGCACAGATTGGCAGTCATATCCTCTCCGGCGCCTTGCTGGATACCCGCATCTTGCAACAGTTGCTCGCAAGTGCAACGGAAAATATTCCCCAACCCAAAACAGCTCTCCCAGTACACTCCCCAGTCGTAACAGAGGAGCTTTGGCTCTTACAAGAGAGGCAGGCTCACAGTTTGCCGCTGGGCAAAAGATGGCAGCATGGTCATTGTCATATCCTCTCTTTAGGGGAGTTGTGTCGCTGGTTGGCAGAGTGGGCTGAGGAGTTGGGTATCGAAATTTTGACTGGTTTTGCCGCCGTTGCCCCCTTGTGGGATGGCAAACGTCTGCTGGGAGTACAAAGTGGCGAACAGGGACGCAATCGAGCGGGTGCCCGAAAAGCCAATTATCAACCTGCAGTGGCCCTGCTGGCGCCGGTGACCATCATAGCAGAGGGGTGTCGAGGCCAAATCAGCGGCCAGATTTACCAGCATTTAGGCACAAACTCTGCAAGAGAAGATCTGCGTCGCCCCTCTCCACAACGCTATGCCTTGGGCATCAAAGAGTTGTGGGAAACCGACTCAACACTTTCTGGCCAAGTTTTGCATACCTTGGGTTGGCCGCTGCGTGGAGTACACGGAGGCGGATTTCTCTACCATCCGCGTCCCCATCGCACTGCCTTGGGTATGGTGATCGATCTGGGTTATCGTGACCCTGGTTTTGATCCCTTTGTTGCCGTGCAAAAGTGGAAAACCCATCCCCTGATTCAACCCCATTTACACAAAGCCCGTCTGTTGGGTTATGGGGCACGCACTTTGACGGTAGGGGGGTGGCAGAGTCTTTCATTATTGAGTCTGGCAGGGGGATTGTTGGTAGGTGACAGCGCCGGTTTGCTCAATACCGCCACGTTGCAAGGTATTCATAATGCCCTTGCCTCTGGCATGTTGGCTGCCGAAACGGCATGGCAAGCCATCGCTACAGATGATTTTTCTGCCTCATTTTTACAGCGTTATGCGCAAGCGGTACGCCGCTCACCCTGGGGTCAGGAGCTCTATCAGGTACGCAATGTCCGTCCTGTGTTTCGCCATGGCCTGCGCCGTGGTCTCCTCAATGCCGCCTGGGAATATGCCACAAAGGGCAAATCACCCTGGAGTTGGCGCTGGCAGATGCGGGATCGTCAGACCTTGCAAGAGGCTCAAGCCAGCGCGCAGACGGCAGAAATCTTGGAGGCACCACGCACTCCTTCTCTATGCGCTGGCGCTGGGGTGATTGCCGATCGCCAACAAGCATTATCCTGCAGCGGTTTATATTATGAGGCGGATCAACCACTGCATTTGCAATTAGAAGATCCCCAATTGCCTGTGCAAACAGAGGGTCGGCGTTTTGGCAATCCGGAGTTGCGCTATTGTCCTGCAGGCGTGTATGCTTTGCGCCACAGGCCGGATGGAAAAATATTTCTGCACATTCACGCCGACCATTGCTTACACTGCAAGTGCTGTGACATCAAAGATCCTCTGGATAATATTCGTTGGACCGCCCCGGAGGGGGGCAGCGGGCCTAACTACCCGGACCTGTAGACGTTAGGAGTAATATCGATGTTCGACAGCAAAATCATCGAGCAGGTCATCGCACTCTGGAATCGCACTGCGGAAGATCGCAAGCCAGCTCCACCGTTTCCTGTGGTCAAAACCTTGATGGAGACTGTCTTTCTGGTTGGCCTGCATCGTGAAGAAGAACGTCCGGTTCAGGTCACCGTCGCTTTGATGGAACCAGAAGATTTTTCCCATCGTGGACCGGCGGGCGACAGTGTCTTGCTGGAGTTGGAAAAACGGCAACCCTTTACAGTCAATAGTCTGATGAAGCTGGCTTCCGCCTTTGACCCGGTGACCACCTCTTTGGCCGTGTGTTGCGGGGAAAAGGAAAAGCAATGCCAACTGGAGATCTGGGGAGCCATTTTTACCAGTACCCGAGGTGGTGGCCGTTTTGATACCATCAATCTTTCTCTCTCCCCCCCCGAGGTGTTGACCATCTCTTCCAAAAAAAGTGGTGCCCTGACCATTTTTCGTGGCAGCGAGGTCATTGCCCGATTCCATGCCGGGCGCTTTTCCGAACCGATTCCTACCCCTTTTTCTGCCAATCTGATGGGCTGGTGGTTGCTGCATGGGGTACGCTCACACCCAGAGTTCAAACGCAACGGTATGATCTATTGGGAGCTGTATCGGGATTTTTTGAACCATCTGCTGATAGAAACCAGCAATCGAGGGGTGGGAGGAGCCATTATTTGGCTTCCAGAAAAGATGGCCGACGGCTCCCGACGCGGCATCTTGCCGCGTCATGTGCTCTCCACCAGTCCAGAAGGCGCCCCTTTGTTGGAGGATCTCTGTCGCATGGAGGCCAATCTGCGCCAAAGCCTGCAGGATATTCGCGAGGGCAAAGAGACAGGCAACTGTCTGATCATGGAAGAGACCATCCTGGAGTGCAAACGTCGGATTATTGAACATGCGGAAATTTTGGCTCAGTTGACCCGTGTGGATGGGGCATTGATCATCTCCAGCCGCCTGCGCGCCATCTCCTTTGGCTCAGTGTTGGCCGCCCCCTTGTGGGAGGGCATGACCATGCACGGCATTGATGAAGAGGATTGCAACCTCTATCCAGTCAACCTGGTTTCCTATGGCACCAGACACTCTTCAGCGGTCAATTTTGTTGGTTGGAATCCGGGAGCGGTTGCTTTTGTCATCTCCCAGGATGGACCGATTACCGGCTTGGCGCGCAAGGATGATGAAACGGTCTATTGGTGGCCGGATTGTCTGGGCAAACACCGGTTGC
>NZ_RXIU01000013.1 GCF_004217665.1 Candidatus Magnetaquicoccus inordinatus
CCCCCCCTGAAATGCTGAACCGCCTTCGTTGCCCAGGCGAGCGATTCCCAACCAGTGGGAAACATAGAGAGAACGAAGTCCCAGTTTTCATCCGTCAGTGCGATTGGCTTAGTCATAGTGACCGAAGCATAGCACAGAATCTAGCTTACAGTAAATAGGTTAACGCTTATGGGGCTTTGCCCTGCACCCACCAGGAGGAGATAATCTCCTCCTGGACCTCCCTAATAATTTTCTGATTTTCAAATGCGATTGCCCTGTCAATGGTCGTACAGCTTGCAAAATGTGCAGGGGATAAAAATCGGCTGTCAGATGGGATTGGCAATGTCCACAAAGTGGTGTTGCAGAGCAAATTGTTTGGCCAAAGCTTCGCCGAGAGCCTGTACGCCAAACTTTTCTGTGCGATGGTGACCAGCAGCGATAAAATGGATCTCCTCTTCGGCAGCAAAATGGGTGACATATTCGCTAGCCTCACCTGTCAAAAACAGGTCAGCCCCTTTTTGTTTGGCCTCGCGAATCAGTTCGGGAGCAGCCCCGCTGCACACGGCGACATGATGAATAGTGGTTGGTCCATAGGGCAGGAGTAAAGGTTGTCCCCCAAACAGCTCTTGCACCTGTGCGCTCATCGCCTCGATCGAGAGTCCTTGTGCACACTCTCCGATGGCGGAGAGGTGGGTGCCACGGTAGAGAGCAAAGGGTTTACCGGGGGTGAGCTGAAGGCGCTGCAAAATTTGCGCATTGTTGCCCAAAGAGGGATGGGCATCGAGGGGCAGATGAAAGGCCATCAGCGTCAGATCCTGTTGCAACAGCTTTTGCAAACGCTTTTTCAGACTGCCTTCGATGATTCGCGGATCTTTTTCCCAAAACATGCCATGATGAACCAAAACCAGATCGGCATTCAGGGCGATGGCCTCCTCGAACAGGGCCAGACAGGCAGAAACACCAGTAACTACTGTGTGGATCTCTTCGCGGCCTCGCACCTGTACCCCGTTGGGGGCATAGTCGGAGATGGCCGAGCTGTTGAGCAGGGTGTGGCAATAGCGTTCCAGTTCCGTCAGGGTGACCATGGCAACTCACAAGGCAGGAAAGAGGGTCAACAGAAGGTGGGTATAGACCTGGCATAAGCGTTCCAACTCGTCTACGGGAACACGCTCATTGACCTGGTGGATTGTTGGTGAAAACAGGCCAAATTCAACAGTTTGCGGACAATCCAGGGAGATAAAGCGGGCATCCGAGGTTCCGCCAGCGGTATTGGGGTTGGCGCTGATGTCGAGTACCGTGCGAATGCTGTTGCTGAGTGCCTGCAGCAGCTCTCCCCCTTCGGTGAGGAAGGGGCGTCCCGAGAGATGGGTGGTCAAGGTATAGGGCAGGGGCGGATCGGCCTCGGCGAGGATGTTGTGGATCTGCTCTTCCAGTTGTGCCGGCGTGCTGGCGGTGCCAAAACGAAAATTAAAGTTAAGGCGCAACGAGCCGGGAATCACATTGTCGGAGCCATCACCAGCCTGGATGCGGGTCATTTGCAGAGTGGTGGGGGGAAAATGGGCATTGCCTTCATCAAAGCGGTGGCGGGCCAGACGATCCAGGAGTGGCGCGGCACGATGGATGGGATTGTCGGCCAAGTGGGGATAGGCCACATGTCCCTGACGACCCTGAAAGATCAATTCGGCATTCAAGGAACCGCGCCGACCCTGTTTCAAGCCGTCACCCAACTGCTGCATGCAGGTAGGTTCGCCGACCAAGCAATAATCGATGCTTTCCTGGCGTTGTCGCAGCCACTCCAGCACCTTGACTGTGCCATCGACAGCGGCACCCTCTTCATCACCGGTAATCAAAAATGAAAGGCTGTTGTGCTGGGCAAAGTTTGGATTCGCTTGCAGAAAACGGGCAGTGGCAGCCAGCATGGCGGCAACGCCCCCTTTCATGTCGTTGGCGCCGCGGCCAATCAACATGCCATCTACTATTGCGGCGGCAAAAGGGGGAGTTTGCCATCGGCTCTCCTCCCCAGGGGTGACCACATCGGTATGGCCGGCAAAACAAAAATTTTTGCCTTTGCTGCCCAGACGGGCATAGAGATTATCGACGTTGCCAAAGCGCAAGGGGTAGAGGGTAAAACCCAGTTGCTGCAAAAACGAGCCGATCAGCAACTGGCACCCCTCATCACGCGGGGTGATGGAGGGGATGCGCAACAGGGCGACAGCCAGCTCCAGAGGGGAAGCAGAAGGATCCATGATCTGTTCTCTCCGACAGTTATGGTTTACCCCAGGGCATGATCGGCACGCTGCTGATACTGTTTTTCGGGCTGCCATCCACCAGTTTATCGCTGTAGACCAGATAGACCAGGACGTTGCGCTTTTTATCCAGGAAGCGGACTACCTGCATCTTTTTGAAGAGCAGGCTGGTCTTTTGCGAAAAGACGGTCTCTTTATCCTGCATCTTTTCATCCATGCGGATGGGGCCGATCTGGCGGCAGGCGATGGAGGCGTCTGAGGTATCTTCCGCCAATCCCAAAGAGCCCTTGACGCCGCCACGACGGGCGCGGCTCAAATGACAGGCGACCCCTTGTACTTTTGGATCGTCAAAGGCTTCAATAACGATGTCATCATCGCGGGCCAATAATTGAAAGTTGGTATCAACACTGCCGATAATTTCCGCACTGGCGGCATTAGGCAGCATGTTAAACAGAGCGAGCAGCAAAAAGAAAAGAGGCTTCATGAGGATTACTCGCGCAAGAGTTCATTGATGGCGGTTTTGGCACGGGTCTGTTCATCAACGGTTTTCACAATCACCGCACAATAGAGATTGGGACCGGGGGAGCCGTCGGGAAGAGCTTTGCCGGGCAGTGCTCCAGGGACCACCACCGAGTAGGGCGGCACATAGCCCATATGTACCTCACCGGTGGCACGATTGACAATACGGGTCGAGCGGCCCAGGTAGACCCCCATGGAGAGGACGGCACCAGTGCCGACAATCACTCCCTCTGCCACTTCGGCGCGGGCGCCAATAAAGCAGTTGTCTTCGATAATGACCGGGTTGGCTTGCAGGGGTTCCAATACGCCACCAATACCGGCCCCGCCGGAGAGATGGACATGTTTGCCAATTTGGGCGCAGGAGCCGACGGTGGCCCAGGTATCGACCATGCTGCCTTCGCCGACATAGGCGCCGATATTGACAAACGAGGGCATCAGAATGGCACCGGGGGCGATATAGCTGCCTTTGCGGGCGTTGGCCGGGGGAACCACACGAATCCCGGCTTTGCTGAACTCTTTTTTCTTCCAGGAGCTGAATTTAAGGGGAACCTTGTCATAGCAGAGCATCTCGCCAAGGGGCATGATGCGATTTTCGCGCAGACGGAAGGAGAGCAGAACCGCTTTTTTGATCCATTGTTGCACCAGCCAGCCATGTATAGCTTCGGGATGGTCGGCAGCGGGTTGGGCAACACGCAGAGCTCCTCTGTCCAACTCCTCTATGACTTCGTTGACCGCTTTATGGATGCGGGCGCCACTGCGAGGAGAGAGTTGATCGCGGGCTTCCCATGCCTGTTCGATAATGGCTTGCAACTGTTTCATGATAGATTCCTTCCAGTGGGTGAGAGAGAGAGCAGCTCCTGGGCGCAGTGGGCAATGCGCAACATTGCCTGATGATTCTCTTCGCGCGAGGCCACCATGGCAATACGTACATAGTCGGCACCAGGATTATGGCCGTTGACATCGGGACGGCCCAGATAGGCGCCTGGCAGCACGGTGACATGATAGCGTTGATAGAGATGGCGGGCAAAGGATTCGCCACCACCGGGAACCCGCAGCCACAGGTAGAATCCGGCATCCGGAGCCTCTACGGGCAAAATCGGGGTGAGGATCTGCAGCGCATCGTGCAGCTTTTGTTGATACAAGATGCGATTTTCCCGAACATGCTCTTCATCCTGCCAAGCCGCAATGGCTGCCCGCTGGATAAAACGTGGGGTGGCACAGCCGGTATAGGTGCGCAAACGAAAATATTCTTCCAGAAGACGGGCATCACCGGCAACAAATCCAGAGCGCGCTCCTGGCATGTTGGAGCGTTTGGAAAGGGAGTGGAAGACCAGACATTGATCAAAACGCTCCACACCCATCTGCTGCGCCGCCTGCAACAGACCAGCAGGGGGGTGATCATACCAGATTTCCGAATAGCATTCATCAGAGGCCAAGACAATCTGGTAACGCAACGCCAACTCAATCAGCTTTTGCAGTGTGGCCAGGGGAAAGACAGCACCTGTAGGATTGCCGGGCGAACAAAGATAAAGCAGGGCGGTACGTTCCAGAATGGCGGGTGGAATGTTTTGATAATCTGGTAAAAAATGTTGATCGGGATGGCAGGGTACATAGACCGGTTGTGCTCCCGCCATCAAGGTTGCCCCTTCATAAATTTGATAGAAGGGGTTGGGCATGAGCACATAGGGTCGGTCGTTGCCGCTGTTGTCCACCACGGCCTGGGCGATGGAGAAGAGTGCTTCACGGGTGCCGTTGACCGGGAGAATATGCCGTTGCGGATCGACACTGGACTCTTTCAGTTGAAAACGCTGTTGCACCCAGTTGGCCATGGCTTGGCGCAAGGAGAGTTCACCGCGCGTGGTCGGATAGAGGCCAATATCCTCCAAAGCATCGGCCATGGTCTGCCGGATAAAGGCAGGAACCGGATGTTTGGGCTCACCAATGGAGAGATTGATCGCTGGCAACGGCTCTCCGGCAGGAGAAGGGGCGTGGCCAGAGGAGCGGGCTTCTGGATCGGCTCCCAGCAAAGCGGCCAGCTTTTCAAAAGGGTAGGGATGGAGTTGCCGTAACAGGGAGTTCATGGTGCCGCTCCTTTTTGGGGCGTAGTGGCAGCAGAAGAGGCCGCTTTGCCGCTGCGTTTGCTTTTGTTGGATTTGTTTCGGGATTTGGCTTTGTTTTTTGTTTTGCTTTTTTGAGCCCGTATCTTGTCGCTGCGCACTGCTTTTTCTGTGCTGATTTTGTCTGTTTGTCCCGGTTGCAATGCGCTGGATGCTGCTACCGCCGGGGAGGTTGTATCCTTTTTGGTGCTGGTGGCAACTGCAGTGTTGGCGCTGTTGGCTGCTGTCGCGGTGGTTGCGGCAACTGTGCCAACGGTAGCAGTGGCAGCGGCAACAGCCGCAGTGGTTGCGGAGGCCGTTGATGGTGCCACTGCAGCAGGCGCAACAGATGCTTTGTTGTCGGCAGCTTGCACCGCCTTGCTCTCCGCAGCGGGAGCGGCTTGGGGTGCGGATGGGGTGCTTGCCGGGGCATCGGGCTGTTTTGTTGTTGTGCTCTGACTGGCAACAGCGCTCTCTGGAGGGGTGTGATCGAAGACATGATTACGCATCCAGCCGACAAGATCAGACCAGATGGATTCGATCTCACTATTATTAGGCATAATGCCGGCATGTGGCAGTTCAATAGTGATGATGGGGATTTTAAGGCTTTCGACAGCATAACGCCCCAGAGAGCCGGGATAGGTACCCAGCAGGGAGAGATAGATGTTGCCCAACCGTTCCGGTGGTGTGGTGGGTGGACCGTCAAAGTCCAGGAGACCAAAGGGGGCATGTATCGAAACAATGACGTTTGGACGAAACTGTTTAATTTCCTCGTAGAGCCAAGTGGTTTCCGGTTCGCTGAGCGGCGATTTGCCTGGAAAGCGGCGTGGATCTTTGCCTGTGCGGCGTACCCAATAGTCGGCACTATCCTCTTTCCAGTCACGGGTGGGAAAATTGCGATTCAAATCCACGCCGTTGGCGTTGGTGCGGGTGGACTGTTTGCGCAGCAAGCCGTCTGGATTGACCAGAGGCACGATATGCCAATGAAAGATGCCAGCTTGATGTTTATCCATCAGTTTCAGCCACTTGAAAACAATGCTGATGGAAGAGTATTCATCCCCATGGACGCCGCCAATCAAGAGGACGCGCGCTTGTGGTATTTTGCCCGAGTTTTTTTGGTTTTTTTGATCGGGCAGGCTGGTTGTGCTGGGGAGGATATTGCGCAACAGAATCGGATACCCTTCCACAGAATGTCTGCCAGAAGGCTGGAGTTGACTGGTATGACACTCATCGACACGGACACTGCTCAGTTTGGCACCAATTTTGAGACAGGTTTCACGGACCGAGAAGCCGGGATGTTTCCCCTCACCATTTTTGGCGCTCTCTGGGACGATGGTTGATTGACTGGCTGCCTCTTTGACAAGCTCTTGTACCTCTTCCTGAAAGGAGAGGTGGGGATCAGCCGCCAGGAGTGTGCTGCTCCAAACCAGCAGAATAGCACACAGAAGGGGCCATCCTCTGCGGATAGAAAAAAGCTTGACGACACGGCCTGAGGCTGTGCTGGCGCGATGAGCGAGAGTTGGCATGAGTATTGATTGAATCAGGTTAATAGCATTAACGGAAAAAAAGCAGGCTCTCCTGGTGTTACTGAATGGAATGGCGTTGGCTATTTTTTCCAATTGTGTTAGACTCGACTCTAGCTTTTACTGCACTTGAGGGAAGTTCGTCAATTCTTCATCCGCAGTAAAGAGAGGGAGCAGGAAGATGCCAGGGTGGGCAGAATGGATGCACAAGGGGTCTTTTCGCATTGCAAATAGGTGTAACAGTATGAAAAGACGTGAATTTATACGTTCTCTGGCCGGGGTGGCCGTCTCACTGACTCCGGCAAGCCTGCTGGGGATGACTCCATCCGCAATGGCGCAGGTGCATGAGGTGCAAGATGCGCTGATGGAGAGCGGTGAGTCGGCAGCGTTATCTGCTGCAGAGGGGAGGGCTGTGCCTTTGCCCGATCTGCCGCCGCGTCTGCGTGGCCGGGAGCTGGAAAATTATTTGCATCGCTTGCGTGCTTTTAACGCCACGCATGATGGAGATGTTTTTCTCGATGCCAAACGCTTCGATCTGTTGCGCAGTGCTTTGGCGCGTTTTGAGCGTATCCAGAAGACTATCGGTTTTGGCAACTTCTATCTGTTGAGCTTCGATGAAGCGGTCCACTTGGCGCAAAGCCGTGCCGAAGTGGGCGCATTCACGGTCGATGAACTGGATTTTCTGGAACAGATCTTCTACGAACGGGCCTTGCTGTATGGTTTTTATGGCGAAAAGCCCATGAAAAACCTGACCGATCAGATTGATCGCAGCGAAGTGGTCAAGGTGCCCAACAGCGGCAACCATCTTTATCGCGGCAAGCCATTGGAAATGTATACGTTACTCCGTCGCCGGGTCGGCAGCAAGTTGATCCTGACTTCGGGAGTGCGCAGTGTGGTCAAGCAGTTCATGCTCTTTTTGAGCAAAATTCATGAAGGTAACGGTAATTTGTCACGGGCCTCCCGTTCTCTGGCGCCTCCCGGCTACTCCTACCATGGCATTAGTGATTTTGATGTCGGGCAGACCGGTTATGGGCAGCATAATTTTACCGAAAAATTTGTCGAATCTGAGGTGTTCAAGCATCTGCATGCCATGGGCGTGCTCAGCCTTCGCTATCCACGTGACAATTTGACCGGGGTGCGTTTTGAGCCTTGGCATGTCAAGGTGGATGTCTGATGCAAACCCTGTAGCGCCAACCCCAGTCCAGGTGTGGCTGGGGGTTGGCAGCAATAGGGGGCCTTCACACGCAATCTTTCGCCGTCTACTCTCCCGTTTGGCAGCACATCCATATCTCAAGCTTGTTGCTCTCTCCTCCTGGTATTATACGGAAGCATTGGGTCCAGGGCGGCAACGCCGCTACCTGAATGCAGTGTTTGGCGTACAAACCATTTTGTCTCCGCAGTCTCTGTTACGTTGTTTGCATCGCCTGGAAGCCTCTTGCGGACGCCGCCGCCGCTTGGAAAAACGCTGGGGACCACGCAGGCTGGATCTGGATCTGCTTTTCTATGGCCAAAAAATTATCCATAATCGAATCATACAGTTACCTCATCCCCGCCTGCAGGATCGCCGCTTTGTGTTGCAACCGTTGGCCGAGGTGGCGGCAGATTTCTGGCATCCGCAATGCAGCAAAACGGTTGACACTCTACTCAAGGAAGTGGATGATACGTCGCGGGTGGTACTTGTGAGATAATCGGGCTGCGACCATGCGGGTCATGGCGGAGACCGGATTGTGTCAGAAGTGGTGTGGTGTTGTTTGCAACTATGCCAGCAAGCCGCCAGTTTTTAACCTGTCCCAAGCCAAAATTGCCTGGATCACCTGTACAGTGACCGGGACAACACAGGATAACGAGTTTCATTTTGACGACCCAACTGCTGGGTGCCTCCTCCGCGCAGATGGTGCATGCTCCGGTGACAGTACCGGTATTGCAGCGGATGAAGCAGGAGCGCACACCTATTGTCTCCCTGACTGCCTATGATTTCTCCTTTGCCCGTCTTATGGACCGGGCCGGGGTGGATATTTTATTGGTTGGCGACTCTCTGGGTATGGTCATTCAAGGACATCCCACTACCTTGCCGGTCACTCTGGAGCAGATGATCTATCATGCTGCTGCGGTGGTGCGCGGTGCCAAACGGGCCATGGTGGTCTGTGATCTGCCCTTTGGTGTCTGTCATGGTGGAGGGGCGGCGGTCATGGCTGCCGCAGTGCGGATTGTCAAAGAGAGTGGCTGTCAGGCAGTCAAGCTGGAGGGAGGAGTGCGGATAGCTGAGACCATCCGCTATCTGGTGGAGCATGAGGTGCCGGTGATGGGGCATGTGGGCTTGACACCGCAAGCGGTACATCGCATGGGCGGGTTCAAAGTCCAGGGACGGGGCGAGGAGGGGGAACGGGTTGTTGCCGATGCTCTGGCGGTGCAGGAGGCAGGGGCTTTTGCGGTGGTATTGGAGGGTATTCCTGCCACTTTGGCGGAGAAAATCAGCAAGAGCTTGTTGATTCCCACCATTGGCATCGGTGCCGGAGTGGCCTGTGATGGTCAGGTTTTGGTGATGCACGATCTGCTTGGGGTCTATGAAGAGGTGATACCACGCTTTGCCAAGCGTTATCTGCCGGAGGGGATGCTGACCGCTGCTGTTGCTGCCTATGTGCAGGAGGTCAGGGAGAGAGAGTTTCCGGGAGCTGAACACAGTTTTGCCGGATAAGGAGTGGTTTTGCACTGCGTGGCGCAAGGGGATGTGTGGCATGGAGTTGTTGACGAGTCGGCAGGCGTTGCAGGAGTGGCGGCGTGGGGTGGGTGAAGATCTGGCCTTTGTGCCGACCATGGGGGCACTGCATGCGGGCCATCTTTCTTTGGTAGAGGCAGCGCAACAGTTGCCGGGGCGGACAATTGCCTCTATTTTTGTCAACCCGACGCAATTTGGTCCGCAGGAGGATTTTGCCCGTTATCCGCGCACCTTGGAGCAGGATCGGGAGTTGTTGCAGGATGCGGGGTGTGATGCGCTTTTTGTGCCCTCGGTAGCCGATATTTATGCCGGTTCCGGGCAGACCAGGGTGCAGGTAGAGCCTTTGGGCAGCGATTTGTGTGGCCAGTTTCGTCCCACCCATTTTCAGGGGGTGGCGACAGTGGTGACTGTTTTATTGAACCTGGTGCGCCCTGATCGACTCTATTTGGGGCAGAAGGATTATCAACAGCTCGTTGTGCTGCGCCGTCTGGTAGAAGATTTGGCCTTGCCGGTACAGGTGATCGGGGTGCCGACAGTGCGGGAGAGTGATGGTTTGGCGCTCTCTTCGCGCAACCGTTATTTAAGTGAAGCCGAGCGCTTGCAAGCGTGTGCAGTGTCACAGGCGCTTCTGGCAGCCCAGCAGGCGCGACGCAGTGGTGAGCGGCAGGTGGCAGCGTTGCAGGCGGTAGCGCATGCGGTGTTGCAGCGTTATGGTGTTGAAAAAATTGATTATATAGCAGTACGGGATGCTGAAACTCTATTGGAGTTGCCGGAAGGAGTGGTGGGAGCAGAAGATCCGGTGATGTTGCTGGCGGTGCGGGTAGGTGTGACGCGCTTGATTGACAATTTGCTTTTAGCTTTATGAGTTGGGGAAGGGAAAGAGGCATGGAGCTGACTTTATTAAAGTGTAAGATTCATCGGGCGATGGTGACGGAGACGCATGTGGATTATGAGGGATCCTGTGCGATTGACGAGGATTTAATGGAGGCGGCCCATCTGCGGGAGTTTGAGCAGATTCATATTTGGAACGTCACCAATGGTGAGCGTTTGATCACCTATGCGATACGTGGCAAGCGTGGCAGCGGGATGATTTCGGTGAATGGCTCGGCAGCGCACAAAGCGGCCTCTGGAGATATAGTGATTATAGCGGCTTTTGCCGGGATCAGTGAGGCGGAGGCAGAGAGCTTTCAACCCCATTTGGTCTATGTCGATGGCGCAAAGGGCAATCGTATCAAGAGTGTAGGACGGGAGATTGCCGAACCTTCGCATTGAGTGGGTGAATGGGCTGGTGTTGGTGAGGCCGGTTCAAATTGTTTGCTGCACTCTTTGCAATATAAGCCCTTTATGGCAGTGGGACACACTCACTGCCATAAAGGTGACTAACAGCTCAAAAGTTGTGCACAGAATTTTCCGCTGTATTGTGTGTCACTTGCAATCCTTTTTCTTCTCTGTTTTTGTCTCTTCAATGGGATAATTATGCTGCCCCAGTGCAGCACCCATCTCCTTTTGCGCCTTTTCTGAGGCTACATATTGCATGGCCTCCGGCAAAGCGCAACACAATTTCTCGTTATGGTATGTTGTTAAGCATTGATTATTGTTTGGCAATGCGCATCCATTGTTCATGAGTTGCTGGATTTTGCCGTCATTTCGGATAAAATCAGCCCATTTGAACTCCAAAAAATAGGGATCGGTGGCACAACTTTTTTGAAATTTTTCCTTCCCGATTTTTGTTTCGCACTCTTTTTTACCACATTTCAAGAATCCACAATTATCTTCTACCATGGCAGCAAGGGATCGCATCGGGTCATCTTGTAATCCTTTGATCTGTTTTGGTAGCTCAGAAGGTTGAATATCTATCCCCTGATTGTTTTTCAGCCATACTTTATTTGTTGCTTTCATGGATGACCAGAATCTGCAATCATCCTTATTATCAAGCATGTTATAATAATCTTCTATAAAATATACAGGTATGTCATTGCTGATGTTATTACTATCTTGTTTAATATGGTATATGGCGGTAACCAAATGGTGGTGATCGGTAATGTATACCTTGTTATCTGGTCCACGTACCACTGGAACAAAATTTTTAACTTTTTTCCATATATCCTTTTTTTGTTCTATATCAGATAGAAGCTCCAGCTTTTTGTTTTGTACCTCATTCATGCCGACGGAATATTGTGTCGGATGCAGATCATCCAAGGAAATTTTACAGGTATCATCAAGAGTCATAGGTTTGTCGTCAATGGCTAATCTAGCGATTTTAATGCCTGTTTTCTCTTCTGGGCGACATTTGTTCATATCATCAAGAACAGACTTATCTGCCAGACCATTCGCTGGCATATTGGCCACTAATGCCAGTGCCATATAGGCGGAAAATTTTGCTGTTGTCTTTACTATGTTGTTCATAGGATCCCCTCTGTGTTGGCGAATGAATTGTGAATACTTAAATTATTTATTGTGCCGCAACTTTCCCAATAATGGGAAAAATAAAAGGATATATACATCTCTATATAAGACGAACGGCAGATCCTGTTGTATAAGGCGTGCGTCGATATTGTTTGAGCCGTACCTTATTCTGTATCTGCTTTTCTGCGTCCAGCCTGCAGCTTTTCTCCCGCACCACTGGCCAAGGCCAGTTGGCGTCGAGTGGCTGAATAGTTTGGGGCGACCAACGGAAAATCTTTCGGCAATCCAAACACCGCCAAATAGGTCGGAATATCGATGCGATGGGTTTTGGTCAAATGGCCGCGTATCGCCTTGCCCTGTTTGCCACAGATCAAACAGGTCACACTCTCCGCTGTTACCGCCTGTTCCAGAGGAACCACCGGTTGCCAGCGACCTGGCGGCAACGCCAGCTCCGCAACCTCTGACTCCTCCGGTCCCTGCTCCAGCTCCTCCTCTTCCTGCTCTGAGGCTGCAACCCTGGCCAAGGCGCGGTAGACCACACCTATCATCCGCTCCACATCTTCAGGAGTGGCCGTCGGCTGTGCTGCATAAGCAGCAACAATCCGCGCTGTGCTTTTGAGCAGAATATATTTCATAACATCCATTGTCGACAAACAAAATGAATTATCGTAACTTTTCTATTTGCAGTTGCTTGGTACATAGCGTGGTTCCAAGGTGCTGGTGCAGCCCCAGAGGATGCTGCCGCCATTTTCACTACCAGTCAAGGTAACCGTTTTACCAGCCAGGGTCGGATCAACACTATTGAAAGCAATCGCAATGCTGTTATTGCTGACCGTGACCGAGGCGACATGATTGCCGGTAATCATGTTGGCGGCGGCCAATCCTGCTGCCGCATTATCGGTCGGCCAGTTGGAGTTGCTCAACCGATACTCAGTGACTGCCTGTTTGCTTCCGGAAGAGAGATCCAAGGCATCTTTCACTTTGTTGCGCACGGTATAATTTTTGTAGCTCGGGATGGCTACAGCCGCCAAAATTACCATAACGGCAATAATAATCATCAGTTCAATCAAGGTGAATCCACTGTGCAGCCTTTTTTTAGGCATCTTTGTTCTCCTGATAGAATGGGTTGGAGTTTCTGTTTGGCCATTCCCGATTTAAGAGTTTTGGTTATGGTGTTCCATTATCGGGCAGTATGAGTTTGGCAAATGACTGCTCCTGCCAATGCCTTGTTGTTTTTTTGTTACGCATTGGGCATGCCAACAATATTTTCAATATAAATTAATCATTTATAGTGTTTTTCGGCGCTCTGTTCTCTTTTTGTTCTTTGCTGTGAGTAAAATTAATTGTCAGCAAAGCAAAAAAATTTTTACACTCAGCGCACGACCACCAATGTATAATGGGGGCCCTCTTCCATGACACTCTCCACCCGCCATCCCTCTTCTTGCACGGAACGGGGAATGTTAGCCAACGGTTCGCCCCCATTCAGACGAATGGTCAAGCGACTCCCTGGTGAGAGGGTTTCCAAACGCAGTTTGACCAGTACGAAGGTCATGGGACATACTTCATGGGTGATGTCAAGAAAGGATTCTGTCACTACCGATCACTCGCACACACGGGACAAGAAGAAATTTTCTGTACTGCCAGACTCTGGTAACTGCTCTGTTCAGGAAGCAGAAGCAAACAGTTGTGCCACAAGGCAGAGGAGTGGCCAAGCAGGCTGCGCAGTGTCTCCATGGCCAACAGGGAGCCTATGGCCCCTCGCGCCACATGCAGCAATAGTGGATCTGCAGCAGCTCTTCCTTGTAGATGCTGTTGTGCGCTTTGCGCCACACAGTGCAAGCAGGCCGCTCCACTTGCGCTGTCTGCTGCGGCGCCTGCTGCCAGCAGCGCCTCTGGTTGTTGCCAACCTGCCAGAAGAGGACGTTTGACAGTAAATGCCGCTTGATTGAGAAGCTCTCGCAAGCTGGTCTTGCCCTCGGCAAGAACGGTCATCTGCACCGCAAGCAGCAGCGCTGTCGCCTCCTCAAGAGAGGCAGGTGGTGCCAAAGCCACCGTTGTGACCTGCGGATTCAGATCACGCACCATGGCACAGAGCCAATCACTGCCTGAGCTGGCCAATACCAGCAAACGGCCCACGCCAGCTCCAGCCAGGTATAAGGCCAACGGTATCGCCATCGGACCACAGCCAAAAAGGGCTACCGTTGCTTGATTCAGTGTGCGTTGTCCCCGTCCACCCACCCCCGGCAAAATAATCTGACGGGAATAACGCTCCATCCACTCTCGCTCATCCGCCTCAGTGCTCTCCTTAGTCTCGGCCAACAGCTCTGTAGGGCAGTGGCTCATGCCTCATCCCGAAAGAGTTCAGTCGACAGATAGCGTTCGGCAAAATCTGGCAATAAAGCCACAATACGGGTGCTGGCGAGGGCTCTTTCCGGATGATCACGCAGCCATTGCAGCGCCGCCGCCAAGACCGCTCCCGAAGAGATGCCACAACAAATTCCTTCCAAACGGGCGCAATCGCGCATCATCTTCTGCGCCTCGCCATCCTCCACCCGGATCACACTGCTGATGAGGGAGGTGTCCAAAACCTGTGGAACAAAGCCGGCACCAATGCCCTGGATGTTGTGATGCCCAGGGGTTCCACCAGACAAAACAGGTGAGTTGTCTGGTTCCACCGCTATGATTTGGATTTGTGGCAAATGCGCGCGCAACGCTTTGCCAATGCCACTCAATGAACCACCTGTGCCGACACCCGCCACCAGCACATCCAATTTTCCATCGGTATCTTGCAAGATCTCTTGGGCTGTGCTGTCGGCATGGATCTGCGGATTGATGGGATTGATAAACTGATTGGGCATAAAACTGTTTTTCTCTTTGCGCATGATTTTTTTGGCCTGGTCGATGGCACCCCGCATCCCTTCGGCAGCAGGGGTTAAAACCAGTTCTGCACCCATCAAACGCAACAGATTGCGTCGTTCCAGAGACATGGAGTCGGGCATGGTCAAAATCAAACGCAAGCCCTGTGCAGCACAAACACAGGCTAAAGCAATGCCAGTATTGCCGGAGGTGGGTTCGATGATGACGGTATCTTTGCGAATCTGACCCGCTTTGCGCCCAGCTTCGATCATTGCCAGACCAATACGATCTTTCATCGAGGTGGTGGGATTGAAAAACTCCAATTTGGCCAACAGTTCGCAGGGCAGATCTCCGCTCAGGCGATTGATGCGGACCAGCGGGGTGCGACCAATGGTGGCGGTAATATCGGGATAGATGGCGGCCATGGCATGCTTTGTCTGTTCAGGTAAGAGATCCGGAGGCCAGTTGGCAGACCGGACAAGTTGGATGGACCTTCCATGTTACGATGCGACGCCGCGATGATTCAAGGTCTATCGTCAACAATCGACCCTGTAATGGTTCACCGACGCCTCGCAGCCATTTGCTGGCCTCCAAAGCCATCAGCCAGCCCACCTCTCCCACCAAGGCTCCCCATACCCCTTCACTGCGGCAACTGCCCTCTTGCGGGGGAGGGGTGTCGAACAGACAGCGTAAGCAGGGTTGGCCGCCCGGAGGTATAAAACAGAGCTGTCCGCGCAAGCCAATGGCTGCTCCATGCACCAAAGGAATGGCATCGAGCACAGCCGCATCGTTGGCAGCAAAACGGCTGCAAAAATTGTCGGTGCCATCAATGAGCAGATCATAACCACTGGCTCTGGCAGCAATACTCTCCCGGGTTTGCAGACGCTCTGCATGGATCTCTATCTGCAGGGCGGGATACAATTGCTGCAGGCGCTCTGCCGCCTGAGCCACCTTGGCTTTGCCAAGATCGCGGACACGATACAAAATCTGCCGGTGCAGGTTGGAGAGCGCCACTGTGTCATCATCCACAATGCCGAGACGCGCAATACCGCTCCCAGCCAAGGCCCAGGCCACTGCCGAACCGAGCCCCCCTGCACCTAAAAGCAACACACTGCCCTTGGTCTCTGTTTCTGGAGAGTCGTGCACCAGGGCAATGCTTAAATAGAATAGGTCATGCGACTGTAGGCTTCGCTGGGAATCCCCTTGCGGAAGGCGCGTGAGGTCAACTCTTCAATGGTGATGTTGTCCATCATGCGCAAAATCTCTTCCTGAAACTCCAACCAAAGCGGTTGTACCACCTGATGTCCAATAGGTCCAGAGGTGATCCGCTCCGTATCCAGCAGCTCATCATCCTGATTCATCTCCATTACCACCCGCGCCACATCACCGACACATATTTTGGAGCGCTCACGACCCAGCAAATAGCCTCCACGCGGTCCACGTATACCCTTGAGGATTCCTGCGCGCACCAGGCGCTGCATGACCTGCTCCAGATAACGTTGGGGAACACCTTGTCGACTGGTAACATCCCGGATCTGAACCGGTTCACCACCAGAATTGTAGGCAATATCTACAACAGCCTCAATCGCATACAGCAGCTTTTTGGAAAATTTCAACATGGATTCCGTGCCTTGTGCTAGGGGTAAAACAGCCACAGGCCCTCCTGGCCTGATCATAATAGCTTGTTTACAAACGATTTTGCAGTGTCTGCACCAACCGTTCGCCGATCTCTTCTTTGGCCAGCAACGGCCATATCTCCTGCTGACCCGAGCGATGCAACAGAGTGACCTGATTGGTCAGACTGCCAAAAGCGCAACCGGGAGCCAGCACATTGTTGAGCAATAATAAATCACAACCTTTGCGCGCCAATTTTTCCTTGGCCAAAGGCACAAGCTGTGCGGCTGCATCCTCCGTCTCCGCCGTTTCGGCGGCAAATCCAACCAACAGGGGACGCGCTCGATTTTTTTGTGCCAGGCGATTGGCTCTCTCTCCCAAGGCCAGCAAAATATCTGGATTTTGCGTCAGCTTGAGTGACAACTCCCCATCCAGCTCTTTTTTGATTTTGCTGGCCCGACGGCTGGCCGGGCGATAATCTGCCACTGCCGCTGTCAAAATGGCACAACTGAGCTGCTGTCCAGGTCGCGTCCATTTGTCCCATTGCTGCAAAGTGGCCTCATACATCTCCTGTGCTGACTCTACCGCAAGTGCTTCTGCACCCCAGGGAGGAGCCATCTCCACAGCTCCATGAATCAGGGTAACCTCCGCTCCCGCCCGCAATGCAGCCTGTGCAATGGCCCAGCCCATACGGCCACTGGAACGGTTTGAGATATAACGGACCGGATCCAACTCTTCTCGCGTCGGACCGGCTGTAAGCAATATGCGATGGCCTAACAATATTTTAGGCGACAACAGGCGCCGACCTGCTTCCAGTATGCGTTCTGCCTCTGCCATCCGGCCCACACCCTGTTCACCACACGCCAAGGCACCACTCTCTGGGCCAACCAACAGCAAGCCATCCGCTTGCAGTTGAGAAATGTTACGTTGTGTTGCGGGATGTTGCCACATGCCACTGTTCATCGCTGGGGCCAGCACAATCGGTTTGCGTCGTACCAAAGCCAACGCCGACAACAGATCATCCGCCAAGCCACTGGCCAACTTGGCTATCCGATTGGCTGTTGCCGGCGCAATAATCAACAGATCGGCCTCTTGTGCCAAACGGATATGATCCATGCCATCGGCAGCTTGCGGAGTAAACAGATCCTGGTAGACCGGATGTCCCGCCAGCGCCTGTACAGTCAGAGGGGTGACAAATTGTGTGGCTGAGGCAGTGAGCACTGGCCATACCCGTGCTCCTTGTTCCCGCAATAAACGTATCAACTCCAACGTTTTGTAGGCTGCTATTCCGCCCCCAAAGGCCACGACTACTGTTTTGTTTGCCCAAAAAGCCACCGCACTCTTCCTCCGCTGCTGCTGCAAGAGGTTCCGATTATCGACTTTTTTTTGTTTAAGTCAATCAAAATGTAACACAGTATCCCGACTTGTAAAAAAATTACGAACTTTGTCCGTCCATTGAGCAGTCGGAAAACGCTCCCTGTCAACTGCGCCGCAGAATGTGCGCTTTGCTTATTTCCGTAGGTGGGGGGTAGGGGAGGAGTGTTTCCGTGATGGTACTGTATGAATGCGTGTTCCTCCCGCACGCAGGGCCTCTTTGGCGGCCAAGGTTGCCAGTCCCAACAAGGTTTCGGTATTGTCTCCGTTCTCATAGCCGGCAACCCCATAGCCGCTGCGTACAACCAAACGGGCATCGGGTAGTTCAAAACGGGTACGATCCAAAATGCTGCGCCAATAACCTGCCAACTCCACAGCCTTGCTTTCGTTCAGGGCCAAAGCGATCAGGACGAAGGTTTCCTCATTATATCTGGCCAGATACTCTCCAGGCTTCATCAAGGAGACCAGGCGACCTGCTACGGCAGCAAGCAAACGGTGCACGCGCTCACGACCAAGATCCTGGACGATTCCCGCATAATCATCCACCACCAGGGCGACCAGCGCAAAACCTTCAGGAGCCTCTTCTTGCTTGACCTGTTCCAAACGTGCCAACAGACCAAAACGATTGGGCAAACCAGACACCGAGTCCAGTAACCGTTCGTCACGTGTCTCCATCAGGGCCCAATCGGCCTGGCGTACCAACAGTCGCGAACGCTCCACCACATCTTCCGCTTCGCGCAGTCGATACCGCACATCCACGGTACGCTCACGAAAACGACGTACTGCAACCACCAACTGCTCTTGTATGCGCGGCCAATCCAGCTCCTCGTCACTCTTTTCTGTGGCCTGCAAAATGGCAGCGAGCTCCTCATCTTCTCCTGCTATCAACTGCACTCCTTCGTTGAGTTTGACCATGGTTTGCCGCAATAACAGGCGCAAGGCATCCTGTTCCCGTTGCCATTGGGCACGCAGTTTATGTTCGCGTTGGATCAAAACACCCAGTTGTCGTCCCATCTCCGACCAGGTGCCAGGATGCTCAACGCTGAACAGCTCCTGGATCGTCCGCCCCCCCAGAACAATCAAAGCCTCCTGGGCCAAGGTCAGGGGAAAAGGGGGATCTGTTTCCGGGAGTGGGGCCATCTTGCTTAACGATTCCAGCCACACGGCAATCTCTTGGACCGCCGGAGCAATGTTTTCATATTGAAAATGGCTTGTCGTCTGCAACTGGCGCAGCAAACGTCCTACCCGTGCCTGTTTATCCTGCACTCCCGCCAGCGCCGGAACCACAAGACGCTCCAGAAGCAAAATAGCCGCTTGCCGTAACGAATCCTGTTCCTGCACGCAGATGCCATGCAGAAACAGATCCTTGGCTAAACGTAACGCCTCTCTGCTCTGGGCAGGCTCCTGGTCGAGAAGGGTACGAATGCGTTGCAGAGTACTGCGTGTTTCGCCCATGACTCTTCTCCCCCCTAACAAACACGCACTCGACGTGGTGCACTCTGCTCCTCGGCACGCCAACTGTGTGCCGCCGCTGCCAGGCGGTCGGTGGTCTCCAGCATTTGTGCCACATCCATTCCTGGCTGAAAGGCTGCGCATCCCGAATTGACATGCAGCACAATCTCGCGTCCATCCAGCTCAAAGCTGATCTCCTCCAGGATTTGACTGATGCTGCTGCCCATTTGTTCCCCAGATTTTACATCATATTTCGGTAATAGAATGACCATACGCTCTGTGCTCAAACGCGACAGAAAAGCTTGATCGGGCAGATGTGGACGCATCTCCTGGATAATCGCCAGAAGCAGACGTTGTTCCAGGGAGCCTGGCATCTGTGGTGCCGTTTGCTTGATCTGTTCGATGAGGGGCATGAGTTCATAAAAATGAAACAACAACAAAGAAAAGCCCTCTCCCAAATGGACGGCGCGATCCAGATGGCGGTGCAGATGTGCCATAAAGGCAAAACGATCGGGAATGCCGGTGGTCGGATCGAGAAATTGTTCGCGACGCGCTTGTGCCAGTGTGGCTTCCAACTGATCAATGCGTTGCTTGAACTGTTCGGCCCGCTGGCGTGCTGCATCCTGTTGGGCGCGCAGATCCTGCGCTTCCTTAAAGAGTTCAGCCGCTTGCGTATGCAATAGGGAGTGCGCACGCGCCATATCCAAACGGCCATCCGCTAACCGCATGGAGGCTAACAGCCGTGTGCGTTCACTCTGTCGATAGCCCATTTGTGCCAACAGCTCTTCCAACTCACTGGCCAAACGCCACAGCGTTTCATGCGCTTGTCGGCGTCGGCGCTGCCAGGGTGGGGTGGCCGCTTTGTGTCCTGCCTGAGCAATCTGGGTGAGTAAACCTTGCAGCATCGGCCAATCCTCAACGCTCTCTTCGTGCCACGGCTGCAAGCGACGCAGCAGACTCTCTTCGGATTCACCAATCAGGCGCAACAGGGTGGTCAAACGGTAATAGAGGGATTTGGGAAGTGGATCGGTTATCGCAGTGGGGGGGATGGCTGTCGGCATGCCAGCGCTCAAAAGAGCAAGCGCCTCCTCCAGGAGTGCCCGATTGGCCGCAACCTGCCCTGGATCCCGCTCATCCTCTACAGCATGTGCCGCACGTTTTTGAAAATGTTCTTGTAAACGACCTGCTACCTCCTGGAGAGAGGGATCATGTTGCAAGGCCGGGAGTATCATCTGCTCAATCAATTGTGCCACAGCCAGAGCCGCCGTTTGCACCTCACGCGCACATAAAGGGCGATGCAACATCTGTTCACAGTGCGCCAAGGCACGAATGGGATCAGCAGGCTTGCCATTCAATAGATCCAGAAGCTGTTCCAAATCTTCACTGGTGGAATAGCCGGCCTTACGCTCCATGTTACTCTCCAGAAATCGCTGAGGTTGGCGAAGGGGCCGCAACATGGGCCGGAGCAGGAGATGCTTCTCCCAGTGTGGGGAGAGCTTCTGGCCGTTTGCTGGCGGTGGCCGGCAGTTCAGGATAGCGGGCACGGGCGGCAGCCGGGCGTAAAAATCGGGAAACACGCTGTACACGAATCCCCTTGCCAGGCAAGGTTGGTAGCCACTGCTGTAAGGCAGCCACCGTTGCCCGATAGGGGTGCCCAATCCCAATGGCCTCGCCATGACTGAGAGCCAACCGCTCCAGGCGATGCAACTGCCTTAAGATGGCCCCTTCTTCTGCTGTATTGTCCAGAAATATATCGCGCACAGCGGTTGGTACCTGTTGTGCCAGCGCACGGTCAGCGGCAACCGAATTGTCTGAGGTGCGGCTGTCGATAAAAAAGAGCTGCTTTTCCAACAATACCTGCATCGCGCTATCCATGGCAACCGCTTGTTCCGTCAAACGGGATCCCATATGGTTGTTGATGCCCACCACCTCCGGCAGTTGTGCCAGATTTTCCCGCAATATCGCTTGCTGCCGCTGTGTATCCATCTGCAGCAGCATTGCCCCTGGTCCCGGTGAGGTGTGAGGATAGCGTAACGGCTCCATCGGTTGGTGCAGCAGCATCTCTTTGCCCAATTTTTTCCCCAAGCGGGCGACTTCACGAGTAAAAGGAACTTTTGGCAGAATGGCCAGGGTAATATCCGCCGGAAGCTCGGTAATCGCCTTGGAGTGTGGCCAGTCATAACCCAGATCATCGATAATGATGGCCAAAGTTCCCAATGTCCGTTCACCCCGACTGGTGGTGGTCGTGGCAGCAGTACGCGGACGTGTCGGTGTACGCTCTTTTTTTCCAGCCGGTTGCGGCTCTTCATACAGGAGTGCTGCTGGTGTCGCTGTGGCTGTTGCAGCGGTCGGAGCAGAACTTGCTGTTTCTGCTCCAGGGGTTGGTGGAGGAGTGACCTCTGGACTCTCCGGTGATGTGGAGGTTGTGGGTGTCACAAAGGTCAAATCGGGTCCACTGGGACGCGCCGTTGCCGGATCCACAGGCGGCACAATTGCCACAGAGGGTTTGCTGCCACGCATACTCTCCGCCAAAATCAGCCGCAACGGTTCATGATCCAACACTACCGTTGCGGGTGGGGCTGGGGCAGGCACAGCAACTGGCGGGCTGATCTTTTCGGAGAAAAGCTGGCCTTTATTGCCTGCGCTGTTTGATTCCGGTACTGTTCCAGAACCTTTGTCAAACCAGCGTACCACTCCCCACGCCGCCAAAAGCAGCAGCAACAGCACTGCCAACCAGCGGAGTTTGCCTGGCCAGTTACCGGTTGCTGGTCCGTTCAAACCGGTTTCCTGACAGCAAACCCGCTACTTGCGCACCCTGTTTTTTGTCCAAGAGGTTGTGCATCACTTGCAAGCCGCGCAGCAGATCCAAGGCGCGTTGCAATTGATAATCCTCTTTGCTGTGACCGGTAATCCGGTCAGAATCTTCGAGATTTTTCTCTTTTGGTTTTGCGCGGCTATCCTGCCCATCCTTGAGTCGTTCCAGCAGTTTGTCATTATCCTTATCGGAGTTTTTATCAGAGTTGCCCCCCTCTTCGGACTCCTTGCCCTTCTCCTTTTGCCGTCCTTTATTCTCCTCGTTGGCCGCATCGGCATTTTTCAGATGACCCTTCAAATCGGCCTCTGTTGGCCGACGATCACTGCCTTCCCGTTTGTTGCCGCTCAAATCCAGATCTTCAACAACAATATCCGGGGCGATACCTTTGGCCTGAATGGAACGTCCGCTGGGGGTATAATATTGTGCTGTGGTCAAACGCAATCCTGAACCATCCGACAAGGGAATAATGGTTTGCACCGAACCTTTGCCAAACGAGTTGGTGCCCATGATCACCGCACGTTTATGATCCTGCAGGGCCCCCGCGACAATTTCTGATGCCGATGCCGAACCGGCGTTGATCAACACCACAATGGGAGCATTGCTGAGCAAATCACCGGGTCGGGCTTCAAAGCTCATATCCTTGCCAGCGATACGTCCTTTGGTATAGACGATCAAACCTTTTTCCAGGAAGGCGTCGGCCACCTCTACCGCCTGATCCAGCAGACCACCCGGATCATTGCGTAAGTCCAACACCAACCCTTTCAAGCCCTCTTTGCCCGCTGATTTTTTCAACTCATCCAATGCCTGCTCCAGCAGAGGCATGGTCTGTTCGTTAAATTGGGCAATACGAGCATAGCCGATTTGTCCGGCCTCCAAACGCCATTTGACGCTGCGTACTTTGATGATGTCGCGGACAATTTTGAAGGTCAGCAGTTTGCTCGCCCCTTTGCGCAAAATGGTCAACTGCACAGCGGTTCCAGGCTTGCCGCGCATTCTCTTGACCGCATCTGGCAGGCTCATCTCTTCGGAGCTTTCTTCGTCGATTTTGACAATCAGATCGCCAGCTTTGACTCCCGCCTGAAAGGCAGGGGTATCTTCGATGGGGGAGACCACCAAAATGCCCCGCTCCGATTGCGAGATTTCAATTCCTAGCCCGCCAAACTCTCCTTTGGTATCGACCCGCATCTCCTTGAAGCTTTCCGGGGTCAGAAAAGAGGAGTGCGGATCCAAAGATTTCAGCATCCCTTGGACAGCGCCATAGAGGACCGATTTTTCATCGATCTCTTCGACATAGTTCTGTTTGACCAGGGAAAAGACTTCGGAAAAGACCCGTAATTTTTCATAAGTGACCTGGCTGACGGCCAGCACATTGTCGGCTGCCATATGCAGGCCAGCCAGCACGGCCAGAAGAATCAGGCCAACAAGAAACGGGCGTTTTGCCCGAAGGGAAGTTTTCATACACTGGCTCCTTGAAACGACGCATGGCACTGTGCGCACGATAATCCTCTGCAGGATTACATTTTTAGTGCATCAGGCTGGCCATTTTATCGCTGTGTGCCCTGTCGCGAGCCAGCCAACGCCGGGGATTTTCCGGTCGGTTTCCTTTGCGAATCTCAAAATAAAGACCGGGAACGCCATCGACGCTACCGGTTTTACCACTTTTGGCAATCACTTGGCCAGGTTCGACAACATCCCCTTTGGCCACCAACAGATCGCGGTTATGTCCATACAAGGAGTAGACACGTCCTCCATGATTGAGGATGGTCAACAACCCATAACCGCGAAACCAACCCGCATAGACCACTTGACCACGGGAACTGGCACGTACATCGGCATTTTCCGGCACGCGGAAAAAGAGTCCCGATGAGCGATTGACCGCAGAGCCATTCACCGGACCGAGGAAGGTGCCCATGCGCCGTTCTGCGGTGGCGGAAAAGATGCTGCGTTTGCCGCGTGTCGGTTGTCCCTGGTGCGCTGCTCCGTTGCGTTTATAGCTCCGGCGGGCAAAAGATTTTCCCTTTGTGCGCTGCCATTTGCTTTTGTGCAACTGTTCACCGTGCCCGGCGGAGAGTGTTCCCTGTTTGCGTGCATACAGGCCCACTCCACCATTTTTGCGGCGCTTCTGGGTTGCAAAATTTTTCTTGCCCCGTTGTGCGGAAGAGAGAGCTGCTTTTTTTCGCCGCTGCTTACTGCTCTCCACCTGTTGCCCTTCTAATCCATACATCAATCGGCTGTGCTCGGCAAGGCGAACCTGTGTGGAGAAGCCGTGATTTTCGCTGGCCATGCTCTCCGGCGCCAGCAACAGCAGTATGGCCAGCGCCATGCAGGCAACCATCATATACCAACTATGCCACAAGCGTCTCATATTTTTTATGCTGTTCATGGTTGTTCCAGTGCTTTCGGCAGGGGACGCAGCAGCGAGGTTCCGGTCATCTGCAGCGGTTGTGGCAGTTCCAACAGTTCCAACAGGGTGGGTGCGATATCGCTCAAGCGTCCGGGTTGCAGAGTGATGGCGCGTTTGCCCAGATAGATCAACGGCGCGGGATTGCTTGTATGGGCTGTATGCGGTTGTTGGGTCTGCTCTTCCAGCATACAGTCGGCATTGCCATGATCGGCGGTGATCAACAGTTCACCACCCGCCTGCAATATGGTATCGGCCAGGCGTCCCAGACAGTGATCAACGGTTTCAATGGCCTGTACGGCGGCGGCAAAGCGACCTGTATGGCCGACCATATCCGGATTGGCATAGTTGACGACGATAAAGTCATAGATTCCTTGTTCGACGCGGGCGATTATCTGCTCGGTCAGATCGTGCGCCGACATTTCCGGCTGCAGGTCATAGGTGGCAACCTTTGGTGAGGGAATCAGCAGACGATCTTCGCCTGGAAAGCTCTCCTCTCGACCGCCATTAAAAAAATAGGTGACATGTGCATATTTTTCAGTTTCGGCGGCGCGCAACTGGCGCAGACCGGCATTGGCCAGCTCTTCGCCGAGGATCCGACTCAGGGAGTCAGGGGGAAAGGCGACGGCAACCGGTTGCAGACTGCTGTCATACTGGGTCATGGTCAACATGGCGGCCAGTTTGGGCTGGCGGCTGCGGGTAAAACCCTGAAAAGCTTGCGCTCCGCTTTGCGGATCCAGGAGAGCATGGCAGATTTCGCGCATGCGATCGGCACGAAAATTGAGCATCAGCAGGACATCATCATCCTGGAAGATAACTGGTTCTGGCAGATCCTGATTGATAATCAAGGTAGGTTGCACAAACTCATCATCTTCACCGCGTTGATAGGCTTCGTGTACCGCTTGCAGAGGGTCAGGGCTTTGCAATCCGCTGCCCAGGGTATACATGTCATAGGCGCGTTGCACTCGTTCCCAGCGCTTGTCGCGATCCATGGCATAATACCGGCCACAGAGGCTGACAATTGTGCCGCAGCCGATTCTTTTGAGGGCTCGTTGAAACTCTTCCAGATAGGTCAATGCCGAGCGTGGTGGAGTATCCCTGCCATCAAGGATGGCATGGATATAGACCTTTTTGGCACGGCAATCTTTGGCGGTCAGCACGGCGGCCAACAGGTGGTCGCTATGGGAATGGATCCCCCCTGGGGAGAGCAAGCCGCAGATATGTATGGCGCTTTGTTTTTCGATAGCCGTTTGGATGCTTTGTTCCAGAGCCAGGTTGCTGGCCAATTCGCCATCCCAAATGGCTTTATTGATGCGTGTAAGATCCTGATAGACGATGCGACCGGCCCCCAGGTTGGTATGTCCCACCTCTGAATTACCCATTTGTCCATCGGGTAGTCCCACATCGCCGGCACTGGTTTGCACCAAGGTATGGGGTTGGCTGTTGAGCCAGCGATCATAATTGGGGGTGGCAGCATGGTGGATGGCATTATAGCGGCTATCCTGGTTGATGCCCCAACCATCCAGCACGACCAAGGCGACGGGTTTGGCTCTCATGGTTTGACTGCCTGTTCTACCGTATGGGAAAGAGGGAAGTGCAACAAAACTTCCAATTTGCCGGAAGAGTGATGGTGAAACACATCTGGAACTCCTGACGCAGAAAAGCACAAACCATGCCGTTCATTTGGAGGCAGAAAAAGGCGCAATATTATGTTTGACGAAAGCCTGCTTTCTTTGTTTTATTAATTGTTTATCAATTTGTCTCAGATGCTGGCAGACAGAAGAGTCAGGAAAAGTGCCAAGCCAAGCGACAGGATATTGCTTGAGAGGTTTGCGCCATGCCAGCGCTTTGACACAGCAGAGGAGGAGAGGATTGTTGCTGCTCTTGTTGCAAAAAAGGGTGGGTAATTTGTTGGAACCACCTTGATTGCCTGCACAGAATTGGTTACCATGCGCGTCTGCATAAGATACCGCAGTAGCCGACGGAGGAGTTCCAGAGTGGTCGAATGGGACGGTCTCGAAAATCGTTGTGGGGGCAACCTCACCCAGGGTTCGAATCCCTGCTCCTCCGCCATTTCCTTGTCTAGTCTTGTCCAAAACAGTCTAAAAATCCTTTGAAAATATAGACATTTCCAGTATACTCTGTCTAAGGCGGTTTAACCGAAAACAGCCAAATTTGCCATGTCATCGTGGGTAGCATCGTGGGTAGGCTGATCGTGGGTAGCATCGTGGGTAGACGGAAGAGGGGGCAGGATATGGCCAGAAAACCACCAGGGCAATTGACGGCACTAAAGGTCACCAAGACCCGCACACCAGGATTGTACGGCGACGGCGGCAACCTTTGGTTGCAGGTGACCAGTCAGGCGGCCAAATCATGGGTACTACGCTACACGCTCAGGGGTAAGAATCGGGAAATGGGGCTGGGCAGTGTGCAGGATGTTTCTTTGGAGGAGGCCAGAACCAAAGCGGCCAAAGCCAGGAAGTTACTAATAGAGAGGGTAGACCCCATTGTAGACCGGGACATTGAGCGGCAAAAGGCGGCACCCGCCAAGTCATTCAAGCAATGTGCTGATGAGTTCATCGAGGCGAACAAAGCCGGATGGAGCAATACCAAACATGCGGCGCAGTGGGCCAGTACCTTGGAGACATACGCCTATCCGATCATCGGGACCATGCCAGTCTCTGAGGTAACTACCGATCACGTGCTGCAGATTCTGAACCCTATCTGGCAGGAGAAGCCAGAAACGGCATCAAGGGTAAAGGGACGGATTGAGTCTGTCTTGAGCATGGCAACTGTGCGAGGTTATCGGATCGGGGAGAATCCAGCCAGATGGAAAGGGCATCTTGACCAGTTATTGCCAGCAAAGGTCAAAGTGGCCAAGGTGGAGCATCATGCAGCGTTGCCTTATGCGGATGTGTCGGGGTTTATGCGTGCCCTTGCACAACAAGAGGGTGTTGCAGCGTTGGCTTTGGCGTTTTGCATCCTGACTGCTACCAGGACCAGCGAGACGTTGGGGGCGGTGTGGGGAGAGATAGATTTTGCGGCCAAGGTGTGGGCCATTCCAGGCGACAGGATGAAAGCGGGCAGGGAACATAGGGTGCCATTGAGTGACCAAGCCATGACGGTTCTGGAGCGGATGCAGGAGCAACGGCAACCGGATTATATATTCCCTGGCATGCGGGCAGGTAGACCGCTTTCCAATATGGCATTGCTTATGACGTTGCGGCGCATGGAGCGAGGAGACCTAACAACGCATGGGTTTAGATCGACCTTCCGAGACTGGGCGGCAGAGACAACAGGCTATCCGAACGAAGTTTGCGAGATGGCGCTTGCTCATGATGTGAAAGGCGTTGAGGGTGCATATCGTCGGGGGGATCTGTTTGAGAAGCGGCGGCAATTGATGGCTGATTGGGGACGGTACTGTGATGGAAAGTGATCTGCAGGCAAAAAAAATTGGCGCATCATACTGGATGCAGATTCATGGCGCATGCAATTTGTTCCTCTTTGGCCAGCAAGTGGAGATGGCGCTTGCAACTATTGGCCGAATCAATCAACTGATGCAGTGTGTTGACAGCGAACCAAACAAACCATGGTGCAGAGATGAGGCATACGGCATGCACAGGCGCATGGTGGATCTGAGGCCGTTCATGCTGTTGGCAGCAAGGAATGGGCACGTTCCATTTCATGGGCTGATAGATACCTTGCGGGGGTTTGGCTTCCGTTTCGGCGATGGCAATAAAGAAGATCACGAGCAAGGGCGCGAATGGGGATCTGTGTTTGAGGCTCGAATCAAGATTGCAATCGATGATGGTAAGGCAAAAGATTCTGATCTTCCCGATAGCTTGATCTGTAATTTTGCGGATCTGGCGCAACTTGCTTCCCCTGGTCATTTTCTAGAATGGGTATCTGAATGGCGCGAGGAGTCTGCACCGTCACCACCGGAGCATGCGAACGGGCATAATGAACCCCCTCTGGCTGGAACAGGGCAGGCGGCAGCGAGTGGTGACCCTTGGAGCTTTCTGCCAGAAAATGAGCCATATCGAACGCATGTCATTGCCATATGCCAGGGGGCGAAGTGGGCAACAGAGAACCAAAATGCACATGAAGAAAATCTGCTACACGGGAAAACACTCTCTGCAAACAGAGTTGCCGCCGTGATACTGAAATATCCAGGTCAGTGGTGGGATGAGGAGAAAATGGGGAAGGACGATCCACCAGCCCATAAGAAAGTGGCAGAATGGGTGAGCAAATGGCTGCAGGCCGGACGGCCAGACCCTGACACGATAAAATTACCTTATAGCATGGCAAAGTAAAAGTTGTCCTCACCATCCGCTATGGTCAAAGCACCACCCCCACCTTTTTGACAACATAAAGCAAATGCCGGTACTGTCCAAGCATGTTTAATTTCATCATGCGAGGTGTACCGATGAGCGACAAAACCCAAACAAATCGAATTCTGACAACTTTGCCGGAAACAGAATTTCTGCGGTTAAAGCAGATTGTGGGCGACAAGAAAGCAACCCCTCCAATTCCGGCGCTAATCCCAGTTTGCCCGGCCACTTGGTGGAACGGGGTCAAGAACGGTAGATTTCCAAAGCCTGTAAAACTTGGCGCAAATTCAACTGGTTGGCGCGTTGAAGATGTTCGATCGTTGATTGATACCTTGGCTCAGGCGGCGGGCTGAGGTGCCCCCCCATGGAGACGCAAAAAACCCCCGGCGGCAACCGGGGGCGCACAACAAACTACCAAAATCACAGAAATAATAGCAACTTCCGCGACGAAAGGCAAGGCGATACATCCGAAGTCAAAGCGGCAATGTCCGGGCGTTGGCTTGACGCTCTCCCGCGAATCGCTCCGAGTCTTGCGCATGCCGTTGCACGGTTCCCCCGGCACGTTCCTTGTCCGATCCATGGGGGAAAAGATGGTCTGCGCCTATACGGTGACGCATCCCAAACCGGCGGTGGGGTCTGCAACACTTGCGGGGTATTCCCTGATGGAATCGCGGCGATTATGTGGGCGAACGGATGGGATTTTCCGACAACAATGGATGCGTTGTGTGATTTTCTCGGATGGACCCACCGCACCGGCAAACAGACCATGCCACGAGTGCATGCGACACAGGCGCAGGAATCGGCGGCACCCACCCCGGATCTGAAGGCGTGGCAACGGATCCAGACCATTGCCGAGGGCGTTGTTCCTCTGACCGATCCGGCGGCGGAACCGGCAAGGCTGTACCTGTACCAACGGGGCATCGGCAAAATAATGGATGATCTGCCAGATTCATCGGTTATCGGTTTTCATCAGGGGCTGATGTATTGGCATGAGAGGCGGCACATCGGAGATTATCCGGCACTTGTGGCGCGTGTGCAGCGAATCGATGGTGCAACGATTGGACTACACTGCACATACCTAAGCGACGACGGAAGCAAGGCCGATGTGCCAGGGGTGAAAAAGCTGACCCCAAAGCTGTGGTATGGAGCATACACGGGCGCAGCGGTTCGCTTATACCCGTTGGGCGGCGACACCCTGCATTTGACTGAAGGCGTCGAGACTGCGCTTGCCGTGCGCTTAGGAACCGGCGGGCCTGTTTGGGCCTGTTTGACTGCTGGAGTAATGGAGAATGTTCAATTGCCGCGTGAGGCTCGGAACATCTGCATTTGGGCTGACCTTGATGCAAGCGGCGCAGGGCAACGTGCGGCGCATACACTTGCCGACCATCTGGCATCAGAGGACCGCACCGTTCGCATCCTGACACCCCCAGGGCTGATTCCTGAAGGTGCCAAGGGTTTGGATTGGCTAGACATCTTGACGCAATGGGGGCGCACATGAACCCATTTGCAGAGGCTCTAAAGGGCAGCATTCCGCACGTTCCTGCACCGGCAAACGATGCGCCAGAGGTGGAACTCCTGTTTGATCCAATGGACCATCGAGCATTGACGATTGCAGCGATGATCGAACCGCCACCAAAAAGAGCGGCAATCATAGAAAATTTAATTTATCGCGCCATTGTCGCGCTTTTGGCTGGGCCAGGAGGCACAGGCAAAGATACTTTGGCTAGAGTAATGTCCTGTTGTTGTGGGACAGGCGCCAATTTTATGGGCCTGAAAACGACGAAATGCAGAGTAGTTTATTTTGGTTCAGAGGATGAGCAGAGCGAACTTTTTAGAGGGTTGTACTACGAAGCTCAAAAATACTCCCCTCATGAGCGGGAACTGATTGCTCAAAACGTTTTTATTAAGTCGCTGACCGGTACGAACTGCCGCATGACCGACACCAAACAAGGGATGGTCATGGCAACGGGATTTGCGCAGCGGATTGCTGCAACCGTGCAGGCCGTTGGCGATGTGGGGTTGATAATCTTCTCAACCATATCCAGAGCAAATGGTGGGGATGAAAATTCTGCGGCTGATATGACGATGTTGGTAGAACAATTTGAGCTTATTGCTCAAACAACAAATGCCGCTGTACTGCTTTTGCACCACACCCCCAAAGCATCTATGCGTGACAGTGATAGAAGTCAAGCGGCTGTTCGAGGTTCAAGCGCAATTGTCGATGGTGCACGTTCTGTTCTGTTGCTAAACAGACCGGATGAGAAAGAGGCTCGCCACATTCCCAAAGATGAACTCAAAAACTACATAGTTTTGAGTCATGTAAAGTCAAATTATTCTGCGCTGGCGGATGACATTTGGATGAAAAGGGGGCTGCATGGTGTTTTGTCTCAAACCACACCGCCAGGGCCAGGCCGCGTTGCCGATGGTGGGCCGGATCCGGTCATCACAAAGATTGCCGATTTGGTTCGCGATTACGCACGAACCGGGCGTTTGTTCAGCCAGAGGAGTTTCGTTATTGCTCATTTTGGTGATAGTGGGTCATTCGGACTGTCCAAGGATAAGCTGACCGCCAAGGTGGAGGAGGCCATTCATTTGGGTGTTATCGAGCAAAGACCCGTCCTAAAGGGGAGCGGGTACCACCTGCACATACCGGCCAGCAAAAATGACTCAGGGGGGCAAGATGAAGAGTTCTAAACCTCGGTTTGGTGTCCTGGTGTCCTGGTGTCCTGAGGTGTCCTGTTTTTTTTTCAGGACACCATAACATACTGAAAACACTAGGAAAAGTTTGGTGTCCTGGTGTCCTGGTGTCCTGGTGTCCTGGTGTCCTGGTTTTTTAGGATACCAGAACATATTGATTTTGTTGATGTTTTTTGGTGTCCTGGTGTCCTACCCCTTATAGGGGGATGGTGTTTCAGGACACCACCCCCTTTATAGGGCTTTGGGGGTTCGCGATGAGTGAGATTCGAGCGTTGCTTTTGGAGGTAGAACAGCACGGCGCAAAGATCATCCAATCTGGTAGGGACCGTCTGACTCTGCGCCGGGCAGCCCTGGTGCCTGATGATTTGTCGGCGCAAGTGAAGGCGGCGAAGTGGGCGATATTGAGATTTTTATCCGGCGTGGGTGAGCCGGAGCTTGCACCTACGACGGCACAGGAGTTTCGGAATCATTTCGTGCTATGGCCGTGGAATTTGCACTGGGATCTGCCACATCCCGCAAGGCGGTATTTGAAGCCAGAGAGTCACGGCGGCGGCTTCTGGCACTGGTGCAGCGACTGCGGGCGGTGGGCAGTGCATGGTTTTGGCGTGGATCTTCAGCATGGGCAGCTTGGCGAGTGGCGATGCGGTCTCCATCGGACCGACGGCAAGCGATAAATAACAATTACAAAGTGAGGTTTTCAATGTTTGACGAAACTGCATTACAAAGAGCTAAAGAATACGAGCACCCCCGCCGTCGTTTGTTGGGCCTGTTGCAACGGGGTCACACGGCGGGGGGCAAAACAATGCTATCCGGCCAGCTTAATGGGCGCCATGTTGCAGTAATTCTTGCCCGTCCAGCAAAAAAACAGCCAGGGGTTCGTCGCGGTGAGCAACCAATTTATGGAGAGTGGACAGCCTTTGTTGGAAGTCGTGAGGTGGGGCGGTTTGTGACTGCTACTTCGATGTGGGGGGGGCCGTTGCTGGTCGGGTGTTTGGAATGCGTGGAGGGGGTTTTATTTGTTAATGCGTGGGGATCTTTTAATGCACCAGTTTATCGAGATCCAACCCCTCAACAGCCTCCTTCCGGCGGTGTAATGAAGCAACTGACCGTACATATTCACCATGGTGAAATGCCTGAATTGGAAGAGATTTTGAAGGTGGGAAACAATGGCTGAAAAACCAACTGTGACAAAAATGCAACAGTGTCAGGGTAAACCGGCATCACCGGCCTTTCCATCCAAGCGGCGGCAGATTTTTCTGAAGGCTCTGGCGCTGGGGGGCGTCGTCACCCATGCGGCGGCATCGGCGGGGGCAAGTCGAAAAACCTTGTACGCTTTTCGGGCAACAAATCCAGAGTTTGCCGAAGAATGGGATAACGCCTTGGAATCATTTGCTGATAGTCTGGAGCAAGCGGCACGGCAAAGGGGTGTTGATGGCTGGCAAGAGCCAGTTTATCAGGGTGGGCAACTGGTCGGAACTGTGCGTAAATATTCTGATTCTCTGCTGCTGGCCATGTTGCGGGCACGGAAGCCGGAGTATCGGCCAGCGGCACAGGTGCCAGCACCACCACCGGCACCAGAGAAAAAAGAACGAGATCCAGAAAAGATTGCGCGAAAGATTGCATTTGCTCTGGCTCTTGCTGCAAAAAATGCAGAGCAGAAAGGAGGCGACGGGTAAAACTGATTTTATGGCGTGATCAAAATATTTTGGCAGGCGTGACCC
>NZ_RXIU01000130.1 GCF_004217665.1 Candidatus Magnetaquicoccus inordinatus
GGGATTCCATCCCTGGACCCGGCCAGGGAGGTGCCCTCCCTGGACCCGCAGTTGTGTTGGGTGGTGAATAGTTACTGTTAAAGAGAGTTTTTCTGTATGCTGGGTCAGTGGATCCCTGTTCGACAAAAATTTGTGGGCAGAGAGGATAAGGAGAGGTGTGATGCAATTTATCGACCCGCGCATTGATTTTGCCTTCAAAATGATTTTTGGAAGCGAGGATGGCAAAGATATACTCATCAGCTTCTTGGAATCTCTACTCGGCTTGACGGGTGAGAAAAGACTCAAAGAGATCACGCTGCTTGATCCCTTTTTGGCACCACGCATCCTGGGCATGAAAAGCTCAGTTCTGGATGTGCGCTGCCTGGACCATCGTGGGGTTCAATATATTGTCGAGATGCAGGTGAGTCGGGTGCGGGCCTTTCTCAAACGCATTCAATACAACGCAGCCAAATCCTATGTCCACCAGATAGCCAATGCCGAGGAGTATCCCAAACTCAATCAGGTGATTGCGATTACCATCACCGATTTTATTCTCTTTCCTGAATTTGTGCATTGCGTCTCGGCGCACGAAATGCGCGAAACGCTCTCTGGTGAATCTTTGCTGCGTGAAATTCTCTATTATTTTATTGAACTGCCCAAGTTTGATCGTTCCTGGCAATCGTTGGACAATCTCCTGGACAAGTGGATCTATTTTATCCGTTTTGCCTCTTCGCTGGAGGAGATACCCGCAACTCTTGCCGAGCCAGTGTTGCAACATGCTTTTGCAAAAGCACGTCTGGCCGGCATGAACCGCGAAGAGCTGGAATATTATGACAAAGCAGCCATGGCCGTTCAAGATGCACGAGGTGCCTTGGAACTGGCTGTGGAAGAGGCTGAACAAAGAGGCGTCGAAAGAGGCAAGCAGGAAGGCAGAGAGGAAGGCAGAGAGGAAGGCAGACAAAAAGGCACGGCCGAAACATTATTGCAACTTCTGCAACTGCGTTTTGGCCCCCTTCCTGTTGCCATCAGAGACAAAGTGGCAACAGCCGAACTGCCAGCGCTTGAAAGCTGGATTGCCCGGATTCTGCAGGCACAGAGTCTGGAAGAGCTGTTTGGTCAGTAGGCTTGCTGATCGGCTACTCCATTCCGAGATGAAAAACAGCCAACAGGATCAATTTGTTGCAGCATCTACTCTGGCAATCGCTCAAGGGGGGGCCAACCCATTGAGTGGACCCAACATATCGGTGGGACGCGACATCTGCCAGACATTATAGTTGAGATGGGAAACCGACTGGGTCAACTGGGCAAAACGTCCTGCCATTTGGTAAACATCCTGATTGATGGTGCCAACCTCCTGCTCCATGCGTCCCATATCATCCTTCATGCGCAATACCGAACCGTGCATCCCCTGCACATTCTGATTCATACTTTTCATATGAGAAGCAATAGCAGGTATGCCCTGCACATTACTGCCCATGGAGAGCACTGATTGGGTAATCTGCTTCATATCCTCTGACATTCCCCCAAAACGGGTATACATGGTATTCAAACTGCCAATCATATCCACCATGGTTGCCGTCAACTGCACCACCTGGAAAAAATATAGGCAAAGGCCAAGACCAAAATAGCCAAAACCCCACGAATGATCCGACTGGTACGTCGGGAAATAACTTTGGAGTTTTGATCTATCTTCTCCATCTCGGTGCGAAAAGTGGCAACCGTTTGGGCAAAAATCTGTATACTCTTGGCAAAACCATCCTCTTCAGAAGAGGTACGCTCTTGCTTGACCATCAATCACTCTCCGATTACTGAAAAGGGACAAAGCTGTTAAACAGCTTCATGGGGCGTGACATGCGTTGCACATTGCCATCAATACCACGCACAGTCCACTCCATGCCTTGAAAAGTATGGGTCATCGACTCCACCGAGGCAGTAATGCCACCCAGATTGGCTTCGACCTGGTGCATGCGTTTGGCAATCGCCTGAATATCGGTGTGCAAAGCCGCCACACTGCCATTCATTCGCTCCACTTCACCGACAATCACCGGCATACTGGCCACATGCCTATCCATCTGTTCGAGCACCTGGCGCATCACCGACATATCTTTGGCCATGCTGGAAAATTGAACATTCATGGTGTTCATCACCCCGATCATAAACTCCAATTTGGAGCTGACCAGCGCCAACAACAGCAAAAACACAATCGCCACCACCGCCAGACTGATCATGCCCGTGCGCAAAATGGCGGTAACGCGCATCGCCACCCGCAGATTCAAGCTGCTGCGAATTTTCATCGCCTCCTGAAAATCGCCCATCGCCTTGGCGACCAGTTCATGACTCTGTGGCACAGTCGGCCCATCAGGAGAGGAGGCTTCCATGCTCATCGCTTATCCTTTCCCTGTTTTCCAGCGTACAAGAGCAAAGTAGAGAATCGGAATGATCCACAAAGTCAGCATAGTGGAGATGAAGATACCAAAGATCAACACAATAGCCAGACCGCTAAATATGGGATCATCGATGATAAAAAAGGCCCCCAGCATGGCCGCCAAACCGGTCAACAGGATCGGTTTGGATCGAATTGCTCCCGAAAGGATCACAGCTTGCGCCAAAGAGACCCCTGAGGCCATGGTTTCGTTGACAAAATCAACCAATAATATGGAGTTGCGCACGATGATTCCGGCCAAAGCGATCATGCCGATCATCGAGGTGGCGGTAAATTGAGCTCCTAAAAGGGCATGGCCGGGCATCACCCCGATAACCGTCAAAGGAATCGGCGCCATGATCACCAACGGCACCAAATAGGAACGAAACTGGGCAACAACCAGCAGATAGATCATCAACAGACCAACGCTGTAGGCAATACCCATATCGCGGAAGGTTTCAAAAGTGATCTGCCATTCGCCATCCCATTTGATGGCATAATCATATTGTGTGGCGGGTTGACTGAACAAATATTGCTTGAGCAAGGCACCGGAAGCGCTGTGCATGTTTGCCAGTTGCTTATGGATGGCTGCCATGCCATAGAGAGGGCTATCCAATTTGCCTGCCATGTCACCAGTCACATAGACCACACGCAGCAAATCTTTGTGATAGATGGCGTGATCGATACCTCGGCGCTGCACACTGACAAAATCGGCCAACGGTATCAGCGCACCATTTGTATTCATCAACTGCAAAGCCAACAGGCTCTCCAGAGAGGCCTTATCACCTGGAACAGATTCCACCCTGATCGGTGTGGCATATTTATCGGTTCCGCTATGGATATAGGAGAGATCCTGACCGTGGAGAACTGTACTCAACAACTGGGTCACCGCCGCTTGTGACAGACCAAGCTGTGCCGCCCGTTGCCGATCCACCTGCACCAGCAGTCGTTCGGCATCCTGTTCCACGCTGCTGTCCACATCGACAATATCAGCCGTCTGTTGAAAAACCTTTTCTATGCGGCGCGCCAACTCTCTTTGCCCTGCCAAGTCCGGCCCATACACCTCCACCACCAGCGGTGATTGCACCGGCGGTCCCGGTGGCACTTCGACAATCTTGATATTGGCTCCCAACGGTTTGGCAATGGCCTGCAAAGGTTCACGCAGATCCAAGGCAAGCTGATGGCTTTTCCGTTCACGCAACTGTTTGTCCACAATGTTGATCTGAATATCGCCGACATGACTGCCCTTGCGCAGATAATATTGGCGTACCAAACCATTAAAACCGGGTGGGGAGGAGATGCCAACATAGGCTTGATAGTTGGCAACTTCTGGTACTTTTGCCAAATAATCGGTCAAGGCACTCATGACGCGAGCTGTCTGTTGCAAAGTGGAGTGCTGGGGCATATCGACTACAATTTGCAGCTCTGATTTGTTGTCGAAGGGCAGCATCTTGAGAATGACCAGACGCTGGGAAACCAGCAACAACGAGAGCGCAATCAGAACAAAAACACCGATAGCCAGCAACAAGCGATTGAATGTCACCCTCTTGCTGGTCAAGAAGGGCAGATAGATTCTCTGAAAAAAGCGCAACAGAGCAGGTGAAACATCGTCCGCGCCACCATAGCCGACAGGCGCCTGCTGGCCAGCAGCATCTGCCTGTTTATGGGGTAGTGAACCGCCCTGCCCCGTACCCGCCTGAGCAGCAGCCTGTTGGCGGGTATAGAGCCGATGCAACCCTTGATAGGCCAGCCAAGGGGTCACCACAAAGGCCACACAGAGCGACAGCAGCATGCCAATACTGGCATTAATGGGAATGGGACTCATATATGGTCCCATCAAGCCGCTCACAAAGGTCATCGGCAGCAGTGCCGAGATCACCGTCAAGGTGGCCAGAATGGTCGGTCCACCAATTTCATGCACCGCTTGAGGAATAATCTCCAGCAAAGGCTTGTGCCCGCCGTGCATATGGCGATGAATATTTTCCACCACCACAATAGCATCATCGACCAAAATACCGATGGAGAAGATCAAGGCAAACAGGGAGACCCGGTTCAAGGTAAATCCCCAAGCCCAGTTGGCAAAAAGGGTCAAGGCCAGAGTGAGGATCACCGCTACGCCGACAATGCTGGCCTCCCGCCAACCCATGGTAAACAAGACCAACAGCACCACAAAAAAGGTGGCAAAGGCCAGTTTACCAATCAACTTGCTGGCCTTGGCCGCAGCGGTGACACCATAGTCACGAGTGACTGTATAATGGACATCCTCCGGTATGATATGACCTTGCAGTTGCTGCATCCGTTCGATGACATTGCGGGCGATTTCGGCAGCATTGGCACCTGGCTTTTTGGCCACCGCCAGGGTGACCGCCGGGGCGTCACGCACCTCTTGCTCCCCCGCCAATCTGCTTCCTGGTCCAGTACCATACCAGACATAGGCATCCGGTTGATCGGCCTCCAGACTTACCTTGGCAACCTCATGCAGATAGATCGGTTGGCCATTGCGCATGGCAATGACCAAATCGGCCACTTCATCGACACTTTGCAAAAACTCTCCTGCCTGAACCTGCAGTTGCTGGTTGTTGCTGACCAGGCTGCCGGCATGGGCAACTGTATTGAAAGAGTTCAGAGCACGAGACAAATCTTCAAGGGAGAGCTGGGCTGCAGCCAGTTTTTGTGGATCCAGCAACACATGCACAACCCGATCCGGTGCACCAACCGTATAGACATCTCTGGTGTTGGGTACCCGTTTTAACTCTGCCTCCAAGGCATGCGCCACTTGCGCCAACTCGTAGCCACCCCATTGGGGATGGTCACTCCACAGGGTAAAGGTCACAATCGGCACATCATCTATACCCTTCGGTTTAACCAAAGGTCGCATCACCCCCAGATGGCGAGGCAAAAAATCTTCGTTGGAAAAGATGGCATTATAGAGACGCAGAATAGCCCCGTTGCGATTTTGCCCCACCTCAAACTGTACCGTAACAATCGACATCCCTGGCCGGGAGGTGGAATAGACATGCTTGACCCCTTCCACTTCCGACAAAATCTGTTCAGCGGGCGTCGAGACCAACTGTTCAACCTCGGCGGAAGAGGCACCGGGAAAGGCAATAAAGATATTGGCAAAGGTGACCGAGATTTGCGGCTCCTCTTCCTGGGGGGTAATCAGAACGGCAAACAACCCCAATAACAATCCCACCAATCCCAGCAAGGGGGTGATGGCCGAGTTCTGAAATTGACCGGCAATGCGACCAGAAATAGAGATCTCTTCGCTGCTGCTCATCAATGGCTTCCTTTGCCCGCAGCTTGCAGTGCCACACCCGCCTTGAGAGGATCCAAAGCAACCCGTTCCCCAGCCACCACTCCCGCCAATACCTCTATTTGCCCCTCATCATCGCGATGACCCAACAATACCCGCCGGAAATGGATCCGCTCCTCGGCATCGACTACATAAAGGCCGCTCACCTCGCTACGCTGTACCACTGCCGTCACAGGAATACGTAAAAACTCCTTTTCGCCCACAGTAAAGGCCACTTTGACCACCATCCCCGGAAACAGCCCTTTGCTCCCTTCAGGAACTGCTACACGCACAGCAAAGGTATGCGCCACTTTGTCGGCATAGGGGAAGAGGGTCATCTGTGTAGCCAACACCCCCTTGCCATCGGGCAACAGGATGCGCGCCTGCTGGCGTTGCCGCACCAGAGGAGCAACCGTCTGCGGAATGGCTACCAAAACCCGCAACTCATCCAAGGACATGCCGGAAAAAATCGCCTTGCCTGGCGTGGCACTCTCTCCCACCTGGACAAAGCGTTCCAGAACATAACCGGAATAGGGCGCACGAATCACATTGTCGGCAACCACATCGCTGGCTCCCGCCACTTGCGCTTGCGCTGCCCGCAAACGTGCCTGGGCAGCCAGTTGCGCAGCAGTGGCCGCATCCATTTTGGCACTGGTGAGCATCTGTTTGTCATAGAGTTGTTTGCTGCGGGCCAATTCACTGTTGGCCTGCGCCAATGCGGCCTTGGCCTCCTCCACACCGGCCTGGGCCAAAGAGAGAGTGGCCAGCCGTTGATCCCCCTTGATCCGCAACAACACTTGTCCTTTGTTGACAAAGTCGTTGACATCAAAATTGATCTCGACAATCTGTCCAGAGACCTGTGAAGACATTGTGGCCTGTTTGACTGCTTCCACGGTTCCAGCAAACACCATTTCTGCAGGCTGTTTGTGCAACAGAACAGTCTGCGTAGTGAGCTTTTCTCCGGCCAAAGCAGGAGCTGCCCAGACAACGCAGAGAGCAACAGCCAGAAGCAGAGCGCTTAGCAACCTCCTGGCACTACTCCGACAACAACCGATCTGCACAGAAGAGCGCTTGCTTTGCATGGTATAAAAAAAAGTTGTCATTTGCTGAGCCATTCATTGATATGGGAAAGATCTTGCTCGCCTAACTGGCCAGCAGTAAATTTCAAACGCAGAGCTCCCAAAATATAGCGATACCGGGCATCGGCAAGATTGCGCATGGCCCGAAAAAGATCCCGTTCGGCTGCCAGCACATCCAACATGGTCCGCATCCCTGCTGCATAACTCTCACGGGTTGTCTGCAGCATGCTGCTTGCCGATGTAAAGGCCTGCGCAAAGGCATTGCTCTGGGCAATACCGGTTTGCACATCCAGATAGGCATTACGAATGGTGGTTTCCAGCTCTTTTTGGCTGCGTTCCCACTCTTGCTGCATGGCCTCACGGGCTTGAATGGCCTGCCGCACCTGCGACTGGGTCGCCCCACCAGAAAAAATCGGCACATTCATCTGCAAAAGCAGATAATCGGTTTTATAGGTCGATACCCCACCGGTCCAATAGTTGCTGCCAGTGCTGTCGTTATAGTTGTGGCCTGCTGTGGCATCTATGGTTGGATAATGGCCCGACTTGGCCTTTTCCACCGCCTGATTGGCCTGTTCCCGTTTGATACGGGCAATTTTCAAGGCAAAACTGCTCTCTTGCCCGACGCGCACCCATTGCTCGGCAGCAGCCGGTTCCGGTGCTTTCAGCGGAATCTCTTTTTTTAATGGTTGCAAGGTGAGTGGCTGTTGCGACTCCTCAGCCCCAATGATCTCAAGCAGCTCCCTTTTGCGGGCATCCACCATATTGCGTGCAGCAATCAGTTGCGCAGTGGCAAAATCCATTCCCGATTGCGCCTCTTGCAACTCGGTAATCACTGCTGTACCAGCAGCCAATGACTCTTTGGCCAGCTCCATCTGCCTGCGCATGGCAGCCTCTTCTGCCAGAGCCACCTGCAAGCTCTCTTCAGCAGAGAGCACATTAAAATAGCGCTCTGCCACGCGCATCAACTGCTCCTGCTGCTCCATGGCATAGGTCAACTCAGCAACCTGGGCATCCGCTTTGGCCATATCCAAACTGAACAGGCGGTCGCGATGATAGACCGGCACCTGGAGAGTGAGCGCAAATCCTTTGCTGTCATAACGATTATTATCCATGGTATTTTGCTGATAGCGCCCCTGTTGTGCAGACAGATTTGCTGAAGGTAACAGGCTGGCGCGACTTTGCGGTACCGCTTCAAGAGCACTCTCTTTGCGGTGCAAAGCTGATTTCAGTTTGGAGTCGTTATGCAATGCTGAAAGATAGATTTGCCAGAGATCGTCCGCTTGTCCTGATCCGCTGAGTGCAAAAACCAGTAAAAATGCAGAAGAAGCTAGAACATTTTTAAGACTGGCTTTTCCTTGGTGCGACATTGCAAATCCTTTCAATGAATGTGATTATGCAACCTGATTGCCCGATAGCCTCTTCTCCTGCATGCAAACCAACAATGAATCATTACCAGACAGTGCTGCAACAAGGGGGACAGGATTGATAGACAGAAAAAAACCATATTATTGATTGCAAAAATATCAATAAATTGTCTTATTTCAAATTTTGCAAATAGTCGTTTCAGATCCTACCAGATATTGGTTATCCTGTAAACAAGAAAGTATTCAACAACAATATTATATATTTATAGTAATTTATATTAAACAAAATATAAATTATATACAGTTATATATTATTAGTAATTGATACATATTAATATTATTATTTTATCTCCTGAGGCTATTTTCTGGATTCTTGTACAACCAGGTGTTGCAGAAAAGCGCTGACTACAGTAAAAAATCACGGATCCAACACATAGACAAACCATCCTTTTTTTTATCATTAAAACCAACCTGCAGAAATCGCCCATGTCTACCAGTGAATATCTTCATGCCACCGATCGCAATGCCCGTTATGTCAAGAGTGCAGAGCGCACTGCCCTCTTGGCAGAGATCCGCGACCACTCCCGTCACCATGGTGATGCCCATTTGGCAGTACCTGTGGTCCATGTCATCCTGATGCACAGCAATGGTGATTTGCGCATGGTGCAAAGAGGCGATAAGCCGGAAAACCCCTTCATGTGGGATAAGGCAGTCGGCGGACATGTGGTGTGGGATGATCCCACTCTGCCACGCGCTGCTTTTGATGCCAACCTGCGCAAGGAGATGGCCGAAGAGATAGGTGTGGACAATCTGCTCCTGGCCTCCGATCCTTTCCACTATCGTCAACTCCTCGCCGCAGGCTCAGTGGATTTGCAGCACCAAGCCCTGCTCTATCTTCTCGACCTGGATCCCTGGCAAGCGGCTCTCTGCCGTGTCCGCAATGGCGAACCCTGGTTAAAACGACAGTATGTGGCAACCTATTTTGGTCTGTTTGATGGCCCTTTTCGTTTTATCGATGGTGAAGCGCAAGCCGAAAGACGAATCAGCAAAGGCGATTTGCTGATTGATGTGTTGGAACGACCCTGGCTGTATGCCGATGGGGTGCGTGTCTTCATGCAGCGCTATTACCACCTGCTGCGTGTGGGATAGAGCCTGGCCAAAAAATGTCACTAACTGCAGCATCTCTTGAAAAATATGCTTGACCATATATATCGATTGGCATATATTCTTCTGAACGAATATTTGCTGAAGGTGTGGTCAAGCAAGGGGAAGATCCACCTATTTATTTTATAAGATTGAGGAGTTGTACTCTATGAACACGCAAAAGCTGCTTTCCGAAGGCATCGGCACCGCCCTGCTGCTGAGCATAGTGGTTGGTTCAGGGATCATGGGAGAAACCCTGGCACAAGGCAATACTGCGGTCGCTTTGTTGGCCAACTCCTTGGCAACCGGGTGCGGGCTCTATTTTTTGATCTCCTTGCTGGGACCGATCTCTGGTGCACACTTTAACCCAGTGGTCTCCTTGCGCGCCTTTTTGCGCCAAGAGTTGAGCACGGTTTTGTTTTTAGGTTACATCGCGGCACAAGTGATCGGCGGCATGATCGGCGTTTGGATAGCGCATCTGATGTTTGAGTTGCCGATTTTGCAAACCAGCCTTAAAATCCGCAGCGGCTTGGGCAACTGGAGTGGTGAGTGCATCGCCACCTTTGGCTTGCTCTTGACCATTGGCCTGGGAGAAAGGTTTGCTCGCGACAAAATAGCCATGCTGGTCTCCTGTTATATCACCTCTGCCTACTGGT
>NZ_RXIU01000131.1 GCF_004217665.1 Candidatus Magnetaquicoccus inordinatus
ACAAAATCCCAGGGATTCCATCCCTGGACCCGGCCAGGGAGGTGCCCTCCCTGGACCCGCAATAGTTTTGGGTGGTGGATAGTTACTAAATGCGCAAAGATCTCTCCAGCAATGTTGCTGTGCACTGTTTGGCGGGCGCTGTGCCCCTCTCACAAATCCTTGCCCGCCCAGACCACACGGCCAAGAATATCCACACCCGCACTCTCTGCCCTATCCATGGCAAAGGCCGGGCTGTGAGGATTGTCCGACTGGATAACCAGCTTGTTTCCGGGCTGAAAACGCAGACGTTTGGCGTAGAGCTGTTGGTCCATGCGAATCACAAAGATCCGGTTATCCAGCGGCTCCTTCTGCCGCAGGTCAACCAGCAGCAGATCCCCATCGCCGATGGTCGGGGCCATGGAATCACCAACTGCGTCAATCAGTGCCAAAAATTTTGGATTCAGGCGCTTTTTCTGCAACCAAACACTCTTGAACGCCAAGTGGCCGATAATATCATCGTTGGCATAGCAATCCGCACCCGCTCCCAGACTGGCCTCGGCACGAATATGCGGAATCAGCACAAAGTCAGAGATCCGCTCATCACTGGCGGCTGCACTGGCGCCAAGCGGCTGCCACAACGGCCCCTCCTGCTCTGCGAAAAATGGCAAACCTCCAAACAGTGCGCTCTCCTCTGCAAATTCGACTTTCATCCTGCCCTCCTCCCTTGCCACAGAAAAACTCAGCCGCGATTTATGGCTATTATTGCAACCCAGCTATCTTCCCCATGCGCGCTGATGATGTCAAGCAAGCCAACCATCGACCACAAAAAAAATGGGATCCGCCACCACAGAACCCCGCACAAGCGCCATCCCTACTGGCAAGATCAATGCACAGTCACGGATAAACAATAAAACAATGGTCGGTCAAACGCGCCTCGAATATTGCGCAAAGGGGAAATCGATGATCAAGATTGCACTTGCTGTAGCGGGGTGCTGGTGCATGCCACACAAGGAGAAAATCCCATGAATAACAGGGCAGTTTTCCTTGTTGTGGCCAGCTTTTGCGGTTACCGACAGGCGCGTGGCGGTGTCGGAATGGGGGGCTCTGGCTGCAGCCCTTCGGGGAAGAGTGTTGGGTCAGGTGATGATTGGAAATCGGCAAGCCGCTGCAGGGCAGCCGCATTGCTCAAACAAGCCCGGAGCGCCAAGCTTGTGAATAAATCTACTGTGCAGCCCATGGGCGGTGTTGCTGGCTCATTCGCTCCTCGCAATCGGCTTGATATGTCTCGTCGCTCATTCGCCTGGGCCTTGCCCATGCGCTTGCTCGCGACGATTTATTCACAAGCTCTCCCTTCTTGCAACCGAAGATCGTTATTGTTCTTGCCTCTTTGCTTGTCCCGATTAAAATCTGCACCTTTGCTCAGCTTCGCCCTTTTTCGGCTGACTTTCGGCAGTGGCGTCATCAAAATCGCTATATTGTGCAGTTTATCCAAACAGGGCAGCGGGCTGCTCCCCTCTGAGAGAGAACAACGCGGTTGGATGATCGGCATCTCGTTGCCAGTAGTATATCTTTCCATCAACTGCATTGCGGAACCAAGATCCTGAATGCCATCGAGAATGCACTCACCGATCACCGCATGATGGTTGTGACAGAGGCTGTAGCCGTTATCACCGATTTCAATATGTACCTCTTGACACAGTGGATAATGATCCAAAATATTTGTTACCTTGACGGTCGCCGTATCACCCTTCCCGATAGCTGGTTCAACCGAAATTGCACTGTCACTCATGTTGTAAACCCCTTTTTCTATAATGTTGTGGTATGGTGCCTGGCAGAGTGTCCGCTGCTGCAAAGGCTGCCAGCGCTGTTCAGATCATGCTACGAATGGCATGCAGCAGATCCAGAAAGAGATAGAGCGACGCCAGACAGGCGATCAGCAAACTGCCAATGATTCCCCCTTTCATGCAATACACAAAGGATGCGCGTAACCGATCACCTGGTTGGAATGGTTGCCCCCCTATCCACATTGCAGCAACAATCGCGATTGCGTGGCCAGACGGCGGATCGTTTGCCATTCCCGCTTTTCATCCCGAAAGCGCGCCAACTTGCTTCCTTCGGTGTTCCGATACGATCCGGTGCATAATAGTCCTTCCAAACCCCGTGCTCTCTTTTTGGACTGAATGATCTCATCGTGCAAAGAGCAAATATGGGTCATGGCTTCCTGTTCGGTCACCGAGCGAAACAGCATCGGGTTTTGATAGTTGTTTATAGCTAATGTAATCATCGACAGCGATTCCTTTGATGGGTTATTGCCATACCTGGTGGGCGATGCTCTTGCCGCACGGTGTGCTACGGTTTATCTGGCTTATTAACCAAATATAGAGCACAAATCATGCCACCCTTTTATTTACACCAAGCACAGACATCAAGAAAAACGACTGCGCAACTATTCCTGACAAGAGGAGAGGGAGTCATGCTGCACGGGGGAAAATTTCACCATTTCAGGCAATGATCATCGATAGATACGCAGCATGACAAAAAACAGGCTACTGTAAAATAATCTTTACAGGCTTTTGCCCAAAGCCTGCTGCATGCGCAACAGGGTCTGCTGTGCCTGCTCCCAAGCAAAATAAAAAAGCTGCTCCATCAGCAATTCAGCCTCCGTCACCATCTGGGAACCGGCCAGATGCTGTTGCAAGCGCTCCACCGAACTGATCCCCTCCATCACATTTTGGGCGGCGATTTGGAGTACCAATGTTTCCAGCAGTTGTGCAGCCGCAATCCGCTCTTCCTGCGCAGGCAAGAGGGGCAAAAGCGTACAATCGGCATCTGCTTCCGCCTCATCCAACAGCCGGAGCTGGGTCAAAGCCTCTTCCAGGGAGGATTGGAAGGAAGTGAACTTTGCCATCAAGCTCTCATCCAGGGGTGTACCGTGGTGCGACAGCCCCTTTTCCAGACTCCTGGCAGCCCGCATCAGGGAGTGGCCACCCAGATGTCCCACCACACCAACCACCTTGTGCAGCAGCTCTTTGGCCTGGGGATGGTCGCCTGCCAGCAGGGCATTATACACCCTGGCCGCGGTTTGCAGATTGCTCTGGCGAAATTTGCGCAAGAGAATCCGATAGAGCAATGGATTGCCGATCACCGTGGACAACCCCATGGCCACATCAAATGCAGGCAGGTTGGCGCTCAACAAAGCGGTACTGCGCTGCATATCCTTCCGTGCGACGCCTTCTGGCGCCTGCTTTACCTCGCCATTGGTCAACCATTGGCAAAGCATCTTGTGCAAAACCTGGGCATTGAGAGGCTTGAGCATATGGTCATTCATGCCGCTATCCAGGCAGCTTTGCCGGTCTCCGGCTGAGTTGCTGGCCGTCATGGAGATGATGGGCAAGGCTGCCATCCCCGGCAGCTTGCGAATCTGCCGGGTCGCCTCCAAACCACCCATTCGCGCCATTTGCAGATCCATGAACAGCAGGTCAAATGGCTGTTGCTCCAGCAGCGCCACCGCCTCACAGCCATCCTCGGCCAGGGTCACCTGACACCCCTCCTTTTGCAGGAGATCCTGGGCGAGAAGACGGTTGATCTCCATATCATCCACCACCAGAATACGCGCCCCCACAAATGCGGGGCTCTGTTCCGACAGCTCGAAAACGGCAGCCCGGGGCCTGTTGCCAATCACCTGCAGCAGGGCATCCTTCAGCATGGTGGCGGTGAATGGATAGACCAATAGCCTATCCAGATTGCGTGCATGTACCAGCTCATCGGCATCTTTGCTGCCGCCGGCACTGAGCAATATATATTTGAGGAAAGAGCCAGCAGGAAAACGGTTGCACAAAACCTGCAGCGGCGCATACTGCTCCTTGTCCCAGAAAAGCAAAGCCAGGGGGCAACACTCTGCCTGCCACTGCTCCAGTTGCCGATAGAGATCAGCCATCTCCTCCAGCACTTGCACCACCATGCCGCAAGAGGTAAGCATCTCCACCAGAATTTGTCGGTATGGGGGATTGTCATCGACCAGCAAAACGGGCAGTCCGACCAGGGAAAATGGCTCTTCCGCGGGCTGTGGATCGGCAAGCAGATCAAGCGTTATGCTGAAAGAGAAGGTGCTGCCCAATCCCGGTTCACTGCGGCCTTGCAGTGTGCCATTCATCAAATCAACCAGCTTTTGACTGATGCTCAGCCCCAGACCCGTACCACCAAAGCGACGGGCAATGGAGTTGTCTCCCTGGGCAAAGGGCTGAAAGATGCGTTGCATCTGCGCCTCCGTGATGCCGCATCCGCTATCGGTGATGGTAAAACAGAGCAGCACTTTGTCGCTGCCGCGTTCCGCCACCTCTACCGACAACAGGACAAAACCGTGCTGGGTAAATTTGATGGCATTGCTGATCAGGTTGAGCAGAATCTGGCCCAAACGCAAGGAGTCGCCACGCAGATAGCGAGGCATCGGCTCGGCAACCTGAAAGAGTACGCGCAGCCTCTTCTTGTTGGTCACCCCCAAAATGGTGGCCAGATTGGCGAGCAGATCCTCCAGATAAAAGGGCAGATGTTCCAACTCAAATCTGCCTGATCTGATTTTGAAAAAATCGAGGACATCCTGGATGATACCCGACATCATTTTGGCTGAATTTTGTATCTTTTCAATATAATCCTGCTTTATGGAGGCAGAGTGGGCCTGCAGGGCCAATTCGCTCAGAGTGACAATGGCATTGAGAGGGGTACGCAGCTCATGGCTCATATTGGCCAGAAAAATCTCTTTGGCATGATTGGCCTCTTCGGCTTCGCTTTTGGCGATGCGCAGAGACTCCTCTGCTGATTTGCGTTCGCTGATATCGGTCAGCACCCCCAGAACCCGGTAGATTTTTCCCCGATGGTCACGAAAAATATAGCCCTTTTCCAGAACAAACCGCACTTTGCCATCTTGCCGGATAATGCGAAACTCCCGCCCAAAGGTGGTAGCATGCGCCAACAAATCATGAAATTCGCGCACGATGTGCTGCCGTTCCTCAGGATGGATAAAATTTTGAAAAAGCAAACGGTTGCCAGTTGTCTGACACGCATCCAGAGCAAACAGAGTAAAAAGTTCCCGCGACCAGCTCTCCTGATCGCGATGGGGATCCCAGTCCCAGCAGCCCATGAGAGCGATACGCTGCGAGAGATTGAGACGATCCATAACCTTCTGCATCTCATTTTTTATGCTATAAACCCACCACAACAAGGTCAGCAGCAAAGTGGCGATACCAGAAAACAGAAAACTCCATGTCTGGAAACTGAGCCAGGCATAGGCCTCCTCTTGATCCATTTTTGCGATCATAATCCATGGCAAGCGGGCCAAAGGAATAGCGGCAGCCAAAACCGGCACACCCCGATAATCCATCCCCTCCATGATCCCTTTTTCCCCCATCATCCCCCGTACTGCTGGAATCCTGCTCTCCCCGGAGGGAATAGGCAAATGCAGTGACAAGGGCTCTCCGGGCCAGTGCCGCGGTTTGTTCAGAAACAGCACATCGTTGCCCTCGCGGGCAACCAGCAGGCTCTCGGCGCTGGAGCTGGGAAAAGGCCAATAGTTGACCAGTGGAAATAAAAATTTTTGCACATCAATGCTCAAGATCACCACACAGCCGATGATTGCTCGCTCCTTGTCGGCAACCGAGAGTGGCACCAGCATCTCCATGAAAAAATTTCCCGATCGGTTTTTGACGGCATGAATGGCAGAAAAGAGGATCTCCCCACTGACAAAGGCATGCTGCACAAGATTTTTCTCCTCTTTGTCAAGCGCATGCACACTCTCTTCCGATGTGGAAAACAGAGTTTCACCCTCCGCACTCACGACCGCAATCTCAGCATAGTTCATGAGTTTTTTTCTGGAAGAGAGTTGTGTACTGATCTCCCAGGGGAGCTTTTCTGGAAAATCTGCGGAGACCATCCATTGTTGCAGAGTGTGTGACAGCAAGGAGCTCTGTTTGAACAACACGCCGTCTCTATAATATTGTTCCACCCAGGCATTGATCTGATCAACCTTGAGGTTGCCGATACCAAGCAACTGAATTTGCAACTCATTTTTTAATTTTTCTTTTTGGGTCAAATAAAACGAGGCAATAATCACAACCAAGGTCAGGAACACCATTATCCCCACCAGCAGAGGAGTGCGTGCGGAGGGTATGTTGGTGAAGATTTTCATGTTAGATTACCCCGGTGATTATTGTAGAAACAGCAAAACTCTTTCAACAGGTGCGAAGAGAATGAGCCCCACTCAGGATGGCATGGCGGTATTGCTGGTTGATGATGAAGAGATGACGCTCCATACAGCCCGCTTATGGCTGCACAAGGCTGGCTTTTCCTCGGTAAGCATCCTCAACGACAATCGACAGTTGCTCTCGCGTCTGACAGAAATTCCGGTGGATGTGTTGGTACTGGATCTCCTTATGCCACACAACTCTGGCCTGGAGCTGCTGCCGGAGATTAACCGAATCCATCCAGAGATTCCTGTCATCGTCATGACCAGCTCTCAGGATGTGGAAGGGGTAGTGGAGTGCATGAAACAGGGTGCCATTGATTATCTGCTGAAACCGACAGATCCGGACCGTTTTGTCACCAGCGTGCGCAACGCCATGCAGTTAAAAAATTTGCGTTGCGAACTGCTGGCCATTCGCGACCGTCTGCAAAGTGGCAAGCTGGAAAATCAATCTGCCTTCGCGCCGATACTGACGCACAATCACTCCATGCAACAACTGTTCCGCTACATCGAAGCGGTTGCCTGCTCACCGGAACCGCTCTTGATCACCGGCGAGACGGGCGTGGGCAAAGAGCTGTTTGCCAGAGCCATCCATGATGCCAGCCGACGCAACGGAGCCTTTGTGGCGGAAAATCTGGCAGGTCTGGATGATCAGGTCTTTACCGATACCCTGTTTGGCCACCGTCGTGGTGCCTTTACTGGCGCAGACAAGGAGCGCAAAGGTCTGGTAGCCCAGGCCGCCGGGGGCACCCTGTTTCTGGACGAGATCGGTGACATCGGCCCATTGGCCCAGATCAAGCTGCTGCGTCTGCTGCAGGAGAGGTGCTATCTCCCCCTGGGTTCTGACCAGGTTTTGCGTACCGATGCGCGCATTGTTGCCGCCACCAATCTCCATTTGCCCGATTTGGTGGCTGAAGGTCGCTTTCGCAAGGATCTTTTTTATCGATTTTCTTTCCACCATGTCCATGTGCCGCCACTGCGTGAGCGGCGGGACGATCTTCCTCTGCTGGTGGCCCATTTTCTGGATGAAGCCTCCCTGGCCATGGGCAAACCAGTCCCTACGCCGCCCCATGCCCTGTTCGATCATCTGGCTGTCTATCCCTTTTCCGGCAACGTGCGCGAACTCAAGGCCATGATCTATGATGCCGTCGCCAGACACCGTGGCCATGTGATGTCCCTGGAGAGCTTTCGTCAACTGCAACCGGCCCAACGCAGCACAATTGCCCTTGCAGCAGAGGATGATCTGCCCCTGCGCATTTCACCCAACCGTTTTCCCACCATGCGCGAGGCCGAAGAGATTCTTATCCAGGAAGCACTCCAGCGCTCCGGAGGACGCAAAAGCGTTGCCGCTGCCTTGCTGGGGCTGACCCGTCAGGCGCTCTATAGCCGTCTGGCCAACAAAAAGGGCTCTGACAATGCAGAAAGTTGCTGATTCACAAGAGCAACGCAGCCTCCCTTTTGCCGGTAAGGATTCAAGTAGCAACGGCATGGCACGCATCCACTCTGTCACGGAACATAGCCGGGAATCATTGCCGGATTCACGCTATCGATCTGTTCTGGATCCAGATATTTCATGGCATAGTCCAGATAAATGCGCTCATCAATAAACACCTTGAACAGATCGGGATCGATATGTCCCTCCTCCTTCATAAGACCCAATATCTTTAACGATTCAGACAGCGTCTTGCCTTTTTTGTAGGGACGATCCCTGGCCGTAAGCGCCTCAAAAACATCAGCAATGGCCATGATGCGGGCTTGAATGGACATTTGCTCACCAAGCAGACCTTTAGGGTAGCCCTTGCCGTTCATCTGCTCATGATGGCCGCCGGCAATCTCTGGAACCTCCTGAAGATGTTTGGGAAACGGGATGGCTCCCAACATTCGGATGGTGGCAACCACATGATTGTTGATGATGGTACGCTCTTCCTTGGTAATGGTTCCTTTCGGAATGGTCAGGTTGTACACCTCATTGTCCGACAAAAGAGGGCGCTCCACTCCATTCGGATCGATCCAGAGAGAACGGGCAATGCCACGTACCCGCTCCTGATCCTGGGGAGACATAAACTCTCCGCCGATATTTGCTTTGCGCAGAAACTCCCGATCCTGATCCAAACGGGCACACTGCTGATGAAACGCCTCTTCAAGCGCCGCATGGCCGCCGGTCACACCCGCTTCCAACAAGGCAATTTTCTTTTCCAAAAAAGCGACCTTCAGATCCCTTTTCACCACTTCCAAACGGGTGTCTAGCAGGTGGATACGGTCAAAAATTGTTTCCAGCTTGGTTCCCTTGTCTACCACTTCCGTCGGTGTCACCACCTTGCCGCAATCGTGCAACCAGGCAGCGACCTTTAATTCATACATCTTTTCCTCAGACAGATAAAAATCCTGCAAAGGCCCCTCTTTGGTTGCGCTGGCTGACTTGCCGAGCATTTCCGCCAGCAGCGGTACCCGATGGCAATGTCCACCGGTATAAGGGGATTTTTCATCAATCGCCCCGGCTATGACCTGAATGAACGATTCAAACAGTGCTTTCAGATCGGCAATCAATTTTTGATTGGTCAGGGCAATAGCAGCCTGCGAGGCCAGAGACTCTGCCAGTTTTTGATCGTTGGTGGAAAAAGCAACAATTTCCTGGCTATTGAGATCCTTGGCATTGATAAGCTGCATGACGCCAATGATCTCATTGAGGTGATTTTTCAGAGGTACAGTCAAGAAGGATTTGGAGTGGTAGTGGTTTTTCAGGTCAAAGGCCCGGGTTCCGGAAAAATCAAACTCCTTGGTCTCATAGGCGTCTGGAATATTGATTGTGGTCTCTTTCAGGGCTGAACAGACCGCAATCATCCGCAAATTGGGCACGCCGTTTTCGTAGAGAGGCAACTCGGGAAAATGGATGGCGATGCCGGTACTGCCGCCCATGGCAATGCCCAAAGAGTCGGTGCGCAAAATCTCAAATTTGAGTGTCTGCCTGTCCGTGACACGGTACATGGTCCCGGCATCGGCATGAGTCAGCTCCTTGGCCCCCAAAAGAATAAGTTCCATCAAGCGCTCGGCATTGCGCTCCGAGGAGAGAGCTATACCAATGTCATTCAGCCGCTCAATTTTGCAATTCCTGCACTGCCCCATCAGATCAAAAGGGTGCGCATTGTTATCAATATCCCTTACTGATTGTGCATCTCCTTCGTTCATGGCTTTGCTACCTTTTTTATTCTGTGTATGCCTGTTGGGCCCCGATGCAGACTCCCCCATCCCTCCTGCATGGTACCTTTAACAAAATGAGCAATCCTGGTGCCATATCCAAGATAAAGCGGCATCGGAGATGTCACAACAGCTCTGGCCAGGCAAACAGAAAGAGAAAACAGCATTGCCAACCTCTTTGGCCTGCAGGCGATGAGCAACCATAACCGATGCGAACCCGCTGCCAATAAATCTATCTCACAATCCCGTAAAGAATATTTTACTGTTTGGCAGTTATTGTCACTCTTTCTGTATACTGCTGATTTCTATCGAAAACATTGATATTTATTCGTTCGAGACTCCCGCTATTCTGCATCTCTTGTCAATGATTCTTTCCCTGGTTGCCAGGGAATCGCATTTGAAAACCAGAAAATTATTAGGGAGGTCCAGGAGGATATTATCTCCTCCTGGTGGGTGCAGGGCAAAGCCCTGCTGATAGTGTGCGGCGTTTCTACAGAAGCGAATGCGAAGCATTCGCGCACGCCGCACC